>CAZHVE010000156.1:0-1559 GCA_964535705.1 uncultured Flavobacterium sp. | reverse complement strand
ACAATTAGATAAAAAATAGAAATGGCCGTTTTTATTTTTTATCGGACATTAATGAAATAAAATATATTTTTGGCAAGATAAATTAATGAGGTTTGAAACCAAAAGATTATGTAAATAAAAAAATGTTAATAAATTATGTGTATCAGTGAATAAATAGAGTCCAAAAAATGCTTTATTTATGTATAATTTCTTAGCGAAAATGTAATTCAACGAGTATTTGGGTTACTTATAGAAAAAAAAAATCAATTACAGCCTAAGCATATAAATTTGTTCACAATAAAGTTTAACCCCAAATATTACACACAATAAATTAAAATTTAATTGTATGAAAACTAAAATTACCCTTCTTTTACTGGCTTTCTTTATGTTCGTTAGTAATACTTATTCTCAACAGCCAGTATTAGCTCCATATCTTGACGGTCCTTGTATAGACATCACATCTAATTGTGTAGCTAGTTCAGCCAAAATTACTGGTGCGTTCATTGGCCTTATTAACGGAACTGCAATTACAGATGCTAATGTTGCGAGTATTCCAAATGGTACCGCGGCATATTTATTTCTTACAGTCAATAAAACGGGGAGCAAATTCGATACTTATGTTGAATTTAATATTGTAAATTTATCTGTTGGCCCTGCTAAGACCTTTATTCAAGCCTTTAGACCTGGAGCAATAGTTGATGGAAATTATAGGGTTGATTATCCTATTACGAATTATGTAGTTGACGGAAAAGTAAATTCAGTTTTCGGAATATATGATATCATCACTTCTTGGGACAATACCAATGATGGTCAAGTAACATGTGGCGTAATTAATTCATCCTGTAACAGTGATATTCCAGATTTTATAGCTGTAGGCCCTTTTGCAGCTTTTGCAACTCAAACCCCTATACTATGTAAAGGAGGTACTTCAGTAGTAACAGTTGGTGCCAGTGGTGGAACTTTACCTTACACTGGAACTGGAACTTTTACTCGAACTGCAGGTACATATTCATTTATTGTTTCAGATGGTACTAGTCGTACTGATACTGTAACCGTAATAATTACTGAACCTACTTTGTTAGAGGCTGCTTCAAGTACTGGAACAATTCCTTGTGGCGGTGGAACAACTACAGTAATAGTTACAGCTTCAGGAGGAACTGCTCCTTATACAGGAACAGGTTCATTTACTCGAAGTGCTGGTGCCTATACTTATACAGTAACTGATGCTAATGGATGTACATCAATAACAACAGGCACTATCATTGGTGGCGATAATATTCCACCAGTAATTGCTGATTTACCAGCACCATCAACTAATAATTGTCCTGCTACTCCAGTTTTTTCTGTAGCAACTGCAACTGATAATAGTGGAACTGTTTCCTCATTAACATTTGCCGATGTAACAACGCCTGGTGCTTGTGCCGGTTCATACAGCGTAACCAGAACATGGACGGCTTTAGATGCTTGCGGTAATTCATCGACTGCATCTCAGACCATCAACGTTCAGGATATCTCTGCTCCGGTGATCGCAGCATTGCCTGCTCCGTCAACCATCAATTGTCCTGCTACTCCTGTATTTG
>CAZHVE010000155.1:0-1579 GCA_964535705.1 uncultured Flavobacterium sp. | reverse complement strand
TGCTGTCAAGTTTTAGTACTGCCAAGTTTAATCGAAGGTTTGCCAGGCGTAATATTAGAGTCTTTTGTCAATAAACTCCCAGTTGTAGCCTATAATGTTGGCGGTATAAAAGAAGTTGTTATCGATAAGAAAACGGGTTGGCTTGTTGCCGTTAATGATGAAAAAGTTTTTTTGAATTCCCTTAAAAATGTTTTGATATTTGATAATAAATTAATGATAAATCAAGCCTTTCAACTTGTAAACAATAGCTATAGTATAGATGGTATAGCCAAAAAATTTGAAAACACATACTCCAAATTAATTCTACAATAAAAAATCTATGTTAAATAAAAATTCGTCTGGTACAAAAGTATATTTTGAAAACTTGAATGCTATCAGATTCATTGCTGCAAGTTTTGTAATTGTAGCTCATATTGAATTTTTTAAAAAACTATTTCATTTACCTAATTTTTTTGACAATGCAGTTGTTTCTATTATAGGAAGATTAGGGGTTGTGTTGTTTTTTGTGTTAAGTGGCTTTTTAATTTCCTATTTATTATTTGTTGAAAAAGAAGTGACAAAGACAATTGGTGTAAGGAAATTTTATATCAGGCGAGTGCTTAGAATTTGGCCTTTGTATTTTTTGATTATACTTCTTGCTTTTTTTGTTTTTCCTTCTCTAGAATTTTTTAAAATTCCAAACCAAGTTATCGCATCTTTGGATAAGAATCTGATTGAGTTTTTTCTTTTCTGTTTTCTGCTTCCAAATTTAGCTTCCAGTATAAGCATATTTCCTTTTTTACCATTTGCCTCACACACTTGGTCTATTGGAGTGGAAGAACAGTTTTATTTAATTTGGCCTATTTTGATTAAAAAAATTAAAAACAGATGGCTTTTAATGGTACTTGTTATGGTAATTTATTTGTTAATAAAAAAAACAGTAATGTTACTTCCATTTTTTGAAGGGCTCAATGTATTAAAACAATTTATTCAGCATACTCCTATCGATTGTATGGCAATAGGGGGGATTTTTGCATTAATTGCTTATGAAAACACCAAATTAGTTCTTAAAATCAGGAAGTTTATATTTTTAAAATCAGTGCAGTGGACATGTTTGTTAATTACATTTTATTTAATTGGAATTGGGTTCAGGTTGAAGGAATATCATTATGAATTCTACGCCCTGTTTTTTGGAATTTTAGTTGTCAACTTTGCCTGTAATTCAAATCGTATATTTTCAATGGAAAACACTATTTTTAATTATTTTGGTAAAATTTCATACGGGCTTTATATGTATCATCCGATTGTTATAGTGTTGATGATTAAGGCTCTTGTTATTTTTAAAATGGAAGAAAATTTAATTTTACTCTATACATTAGTGTTTCCTTTTACTATTGTATTGTCCTGGTTGTCATATAAGTATTTTGAAAGCATATTTATAAACAAAAAGAAAAAATATACAGAAGTCATTAGTGGTGACAGTGCAAAAGAAAAAATTTAATTAAATTTTTTGATGTGCAACACTATTCAAATAAAAGTATAGCCAAACGATTTTTAGAATTTTATTTCAAAATGATTAAAAATACTAATTTATAAAAAT
>CAZHVE010000154.1:0-1580 GCA_964535705.1 uncultured Flavobacterium sp. | reverse complement strand
AATCAAAAATGCCCAAGGAATGACATGAAAAGCTGTGCCGATATTTTTCAAGTAATGAGAGAACGTCTAAAGGATAGGAAATTCAAGCCGGGTAGGAGTAAAAAACATCAAAAGTAGGATGCGATTTGGCCTTTTGGAGAATTTTTTTTTGGGTTTATTTGAATTTTTGAGTTTGGTTAAATTTTTGAGATGAAATTTTTAAGAAAATGGCCTAAAAATCGTTAAAGAATGAGTGCATGAGGCAACGAAGAACCTTTCCGCTGGATAAGCAGTTTTTTTTAGTCGAATTTCGTTTTCAAGTCTATGTGGGACGATGAAAGCGAATTATTCATCGGTGTGATATGACTCCTCCTTATAAGGAGGATCACTATAATCCTCCAGATATGGAGGATCCGCATTGCTTTCCGTGTACTGAGGATCAATATCAGTATAAAAGAAAGGTGATTGGTCATCGGAAGGAAAACCATCTTTGGTCCCAGGGAGCAATTGAGAATACTCCTCAAATTCTGCCAGAAATTTATTTTCAGGATACTGACAATCAGTATCAGTATCAAAAAAAGGTGATTGGTCATCAGAAGGAAAACCATCTTTACTCCCGGGCACTAATTGACAATAAGCTTTCTCAAATCCTTCAAAGAGCCTTTGAGGATCTTTATTATAGTCATAGGGAGGATCAAAATCAGGTGCTTCAGTGGGCCATCCAAGACCTAACAGTATACGTCGAATGTCGGGAGGATTAGTGACGAAGCCACTAATTTTCATTTCTTTACCGCAATTGGTGCAAAGAAGTGGATTAACCTCATAAATGTGCGCGATTAATTCAGCCCATTTTAGAGAGACTCTTGCGCTTTTATTTTTTGTATTTAATGGGGCTGATGGAAATTTTTCTGGCGATTTCATTTTTGCACTAGCAGCTACCATCGGTCTGAGAGGAGCATTAGGCGCAAAAACACCATGGTAATGTCGACGATGTTTTCGAGGAGGGGGAATAAGCGCTGAGATTCTGTCAAATAATTCAAAAGGGGAGAGCTTGAGCTGCGTTTGTCCTGTATGAGAGGGTTTTTTAAGGCGATAAATCACTTTATTTTTGTGTTTTTGAATGTTTTCAGCTGAAAAACTAGGGCGTGCACAGTATCTTATAAGACGCTCTAAAGAATCTGTGTCCCATGCCTCGATTCTGACAGTAGCATGCAAAGAAAAGACGCTATGTTCACTGTTAAGTATTTTTTCCTGATCATCTTTTGAAAACCACGTACGTTTAACAAATAATTTAAGAACACGGCGACAAATAGCATCTTCTGTGTCAGCAATATCATCAGGGGTCAAAGTAGCTTCAAAAAACAGGAGTTTATCACCATCACTATCAAAAACACCATCGGCAACGAGTAAATGGAAATGAGGATGATAGTTAAGTGTAGAGCCAAATCGCTGAATAAAACTTATAGCTCCAAATTGTCCATCGGGAATATGAGGGGAGCCAAGAAGTATGCGTTTTCGAATTTCGTCGGCGACAAATAGTTCTGAATATGACACATCTTACAATACCTAGTGCTCCGTCAAACGTAAATTGTTACATATTT
>CAZHVE010000153.1:0-1616 GCA_964535705.1 uncultured Flavobacterium sp. | reverse complement strand
CTTTAGTAATAATCAATGAAGCTGTAGAATTAGCACCGTAAATTACAGTACCTGGCTCTATTGTAAGAGTAGCTCCGTTTCTCACATAAACAGGACCAGTAATGGTGTAGGTGTTAGCCGATGACCATGTAGTGGACGTGTTAATGTCTCCTCCAGCAACCGTTACAGTAGATGCAGGATAATCTGCTTGATTTGGATCAAAATTAGTCCAAGTGTCAGTCCATTGCGCTGCAGGAGCAGGCGCAAAAGCACCACGGTAGGTTGCTACAGTAAGAACAGACTCTACAGTAACTGTAATTGAAGTTCTTGCACTTTCAGCACCACTCACAAGATGAGTTTGAGAAACATAATAGGTTGTAGTACCTGCTACAGAAGTCGCAGGGGTTGGAGCTGTAGTAGCTGCAGTTCCACCTGTAGGAACAGTGTACCAGTTTAAAGTAGCTCCTGAAGTAGCAGTAGCGCTTAATGGAAAAGCAGTATTTCCTACAACATAGTTGATTGTTGAAGAAGTTACGCTAGGAGCAGTTACTGCAGCTGGTCTAAAATCTAAACCAGTATAAATTAAAGCATCAGTATCATACGCTTTGGTTAACAAACCATCACTTGAAGCTTGAGTAGCGTTTCCTCCACCAGTGTACCAAGCAGCGATTCCTGAAGTAAAAGTAGCTGCTGTAGTTGTATCATAATCTGTAGCAACTGTTTTTGTACCAGCTATAATATTGTTACTGAATACTAAACCACCTGCAACTGCATTTGCTGCAGTAGTAGAACCATCAATATATAACCCTTTAACATTATCCATGAATACAGAATTATAAACTTTCAATTTTGTATTTCTTCTCAAATGCAAAGCATATTGATAATTAGTACTTAAAGTACCACCATTTGTCAATGTTTGTCTTTTTGTAGGACCAACTACTGTGATGTTTGAAAAAACAGCGCTTGTGAATGAAGTACCTGCTGCAGATGTAGCATTGTTATCTGATTCAAAAACATTTGATTTTGATCCATCCGCTAATTGTGGGTTTCTAACTACTAAACCAAATTGAACAGTACCATTATAACCGTTATCTGTATCAAAATCGTCATCAAATGTACCTAAAGCAACCAAATATTTACAGTTTACTGAACCACCAAACCATTCGAAAGCATCATCACCGTTGTAAGAAACTTGAATGTGATCGATTGTTGTTCCGCTTCCAACTGCACCCATAGTCAATCCATTGATTTCACTATTTGCAGTAGTGCTTAATGCAACACCTGAAAACTCTATTCTAACATATTGCATAGTCCCTGAATTATCTGCATCAATTGGAGATAAACCACCACCAAATGCAGTATCAGGATTTACTTCGATACCTTCGATACTTCCAGTACCTGAGTTAATATTGTAAGAAGCGTTACCTAATAAGATAACTCCTCCCCAATCTCCTTGAGCTCTTGATCCTTTTACTTTACTAGAAGTAAATACAATCGGATTTGATACTGTTCCAGCAGCATTGATTTTTGACCCTTTAGTAATAATCAATGAAGCTGTAGAATTAGCACCGTAAATTACAGTACCTGGTTGAATCGTTAACGTAGCACCTTGTCTTACATAAAGAGGACCTGTAATA
>CAZHVE010000152.1:0-1692 GCA_964535705.1 uncultured Flavobacterium sp. | reverse complement strand
GCATACTGATTTAGTTTAAAATTAATTTTTAGGTGGGCAAATTACTTTCATTTCGGTTCTTCTGTTTATAGAATGTTGTTCTTCAGTACAATTAACACCATCTGCACATTCATTTAGCAAAACAGTTTCTCCATACCCTTTTCCGGAAATTCGGCTTCTATCAATTCCTTGAGAAACAACATAGTCAACGGAGGCATTAGCGCGATTTTGTGATAATACTTCGTTGTATTTGTGGCTTGAGCGACAATCGGTGTGAGAGCCAACTTCTACTTTTACAGATGGATTATCGAGCATAAAACGAACTAATCTATTTAATTCTTTTTTTGCAATTTCTTTGATAACATATTTATCTAAGTCAAATAATATATTTTTCAATCCTAGACCTTTACCACAATCTACTTTCTCGGCACACATTTCCAATTTTACAAATAGATTTTTTTCACGGTTATATTCGCCTCCAGTAACTCTCTCGATTTGAGAAAAATAATTTTCTAGTCTGCCATATAAATCATAAGTGCCTGTTTCTGGTAATTGAAGTAAAAAATTACCTTGCGAATCGGTCATAGTCGATTTTTTGACCGCGAGATCTTTATTTTCAAGCGTTACATTAATACCTGCAATTGGTGTTGTAGAGTTGCACTCAAACGCACGTCCTTTTATGATAAAGTTTCTGTCGCTGTATAAAATTTCTTTAGAAATAATTCCATTATTTGCTTGACAATTCATTAATTCATTTGCTGAAACAATTCCATCTTCTAAATTAACGTTATTTAATATCCCTTTAATGGTATAATTATCGGGTTTTACATTATCGAAAACAATCACTCCAAATCCATTAGTTTTGCCGGAATTAATTGTTTGTCCTGTGCTGTTTATTAAAACAATATCAGTATCTGACAAGATTTCTTTGGTGTATTTGTCTCTTGCTGTTATGCTTAGTTTACACCCGCATACTAAGCATTCACATAAAGGTAGTGGATGTGTTTTGCCACAAACATTACATTGCACACATTCTTTACATACTTTTTCTTTCGATTTGAATTTATAAGTAAGTCCAGCAAAAACACCAACTGATTCTAAATCACAATTGCAAGGCTCGGCTCTTGATGTTAATTCGTCTACGTCTGCAACGCTATTTAAACCTGCTGCATTTGCTGTTAATGCTGAATAACCAGTTGAAATTCCTGTTACTGGGTCAACCAATTCGGTGCCGTCAAAGTGTTTTATGTAATATGCACCTAGTTGTAAGCCAAAGTTGTCACTTATAAAATAAGTAAATCTCAATTGTACCTTAGTAGTCAAAGAACTACTTAAATTGTATCCAGCATGAAAGTTTAGTAGTTGATTTGATGAAGTTGTAGTTTCTTTTAGCTCCACTTTCCCGCCTTTTATACTTGAAAGTCCAATACGAGTATTTAGTTCGGCTTGGAATTTTCTATTTTGAGATAGGTGTCTAAAATCGGGACCAATTCCATAAAACATTCTGGTTATTTTATCTTCCTGAATAGTAAAAGAAGTTAAAGCAGTTCCGCCTGAATATATATTATTAGTAGGATAGGTATTTTTTGTTCCGTTATTAATATAATCGAAATCAAAACCAAGTCCAAACCTTCTCCAGTAATAGTCTAAAGAAGCGCCAAACTCAGGGCCAGACTTGTATTTAACATAAGGCACATTGTTTTCAAATAAAGG
>CAZHVE010000151.1:0-1844 GCA_964535705.1 uncultured Flavobacterium sp. | reverse complement strand
TAAAGTCCCAAAATAATAAAACTCTTTTTGGGTTTCAAAATTAGAGTTCTTGAATGCTATGTTTGGCGTAAAGCCATTGGTTACGATCATTGAAGTGTATTTAGTTTTGAAAATGTTGTTACTACTCCCTCCTTTTTTCAGGAAAACTTTTATGGTACCAACACCTCTACTAGAATTATCAGAAAGACCGGATTTATCAATATAGATTTCATCGACCTCACTGAGTTCGAGATTGAATAAAAAGTTGAAATCCGTTTGTTGAATATCATCTACAAAAACCGATGGTGAACTATCCGCGTTGCTTGAATTGAAGTTTCTAATATAGGCTTCGTTTTCTTCAATGTCTATGCCTGTTCTGTAGCCATTTCTACCTATGAAATCTAAAACATTGCCGTGTTGTCCTTCTTGAATTTTAAATCCTCTGGCATTCATACTCATTTCGGCACTATGGGCGAGGATTGTTTTTTTGGCGTTGTTTGTAATCGCTATTTCTTTTAATTCAATAGTGGAATCTTCGAGTTTTGGTGCGCTAAAAGTAAAATTAGTATTTAGGTTTTTTAGGGCCGGACATACGGATTTGTCAAATGGTATTGATAAATATAGTGGCGCGATATAGGAAGAAACTCTTGTGGTCATTTTAGTGTATGCCGACAGGTTTTTTTCGTCCATCATTTGCAAGATGAAAACGGTGGAGTCCCTAGCATAAAAGTTTTCGAACTTAAAATTATTCTGATCATCAATGGTTGTTTCTTCAAAAACCTTGTCTTTTAGAGAAAAAAGAGAGACTTTATATTTTGAATTTGGTTTCAATTTTTTTTCCACCTTCCCGCTAATAGTTACCCCTTTATCAAAAGTATAATTCATTTTTGGGGGATTCGATTTTATGTTATCCCAAAGGTATTTACTTCTGTTTTGATTCAACATCAACAACTCCATTTCTTCTTTTCTATTCTTGTTTTCAGGGTCATAGTACGAATAGTTATTTATTTCGGGGGTTTCTAGGCAGGCATTGAGATAAAAAGTACCCATGATAGCTCTTTTTTGATCTACACAGGTATTGTCTGCCGGAAGGATGCTAACGCTCAGATTCGCTTGATTCACTTCTGTTTTTCCGTACAATGCTACGCTATCATTAGCAATTGCTCTCGCTTCGAGAGTAGTGACGGACTTCATGGTGCCATAATGGTACAGCAGTCGTTCGGTGATTTCGTTTAAGTTTTCATCAATCAGCCGAATGCTATTTACACCGTTTGACAAGTATTTTTTATCGAAATAGACTATTTGTTCTGTTTGTTTATCATTAAAAGTTATTTCTTTTAAAACTGCATTTTTATTTTGATGAATCAGGAGGTTGTATTTTTTATTTGCGTAAGATTCGGCCCCTTTTTCGTTCATTCTGATGTTCACTACCAGATTTTGTTCATTTAAATTATTGTTATAACTAATTACAATCCCTGCTTCTTGGGTACTGGGTAATGGTTTAGAAATCGTTACTTTATCCGATTTTATTTTTAAGGTATAGGTTTCGTTGCCGTCCGGATTGATATAAAAGACGCCATTTCCGGAATGGTTCGTGTGAAAACGTGAAATTTCATTCGATTTAGAATCCACTATTACAGCCTCATTTATTTGTATTCCTCTTTGATTGCAATCCGTAATCTTGATTCCAACCGTATTGTTCATGTCATTTATTATAGAACCACCCTCAGGAAATAGTGTAATTTCAGCCGTTTTCCAGTTGGGTTCGTCTGAATCGAAATTATAGGTCTCCTTTTTATCAATGATTTCTATGGTTTGCAGAAAAGAATCATCTTCTATAAAATTATGCATCCAATTGGTGAAAA
>CAZHVE010000150.1:0-1885 GCA_964535705.1 uncultured Flavobacterium sp. | reverse complement strand
TTGATGACGAGGAATTGTTAGAACTTGTTGAAATGGAAATTAGAGATTTATTGTCATTCTACGAATATGACGGTGACAACTGTCCAGTTATTCAAGGTTCTGCTTTGGGTGGATTGAATAACGATCCAGTTTGGACTCCAAAAATTTTAGAATTAATGGAAGCTTGCGATACTTGGATTGAAGAGCCAATTCGTGATACTGCAAAACCATTCTTGATGCCTGTTGAGGATGTATTTACAATTACTGGTCGTGGAACTGTTGCTACAGGTCGTATCGAAACGGGTATTGCTAATACAGGAGATGCTGTTGAAATTATTGGTATGGGAGCTGAAAAATTAACTTCTACAATTACGGGAGTTGAGATGTTCCGTAAAATCCTTGATAGAGGTGAAGCTGGAGATAACGTAGGTTTATTGTTGCGTGGTGTTGATAAAGAATCTATCAAAAGAGGAATGGTTATCATTAAGCCAGGTTCAGTAAAACCACACGCTACATTCAAAGCTGAGGTGTATATCTTGAAGAAAGAAGAAGGTGGTCGTCACACACCATTTCACAATAACTACCGTCCACAGTTTTACGTACGTACAACTGACGTAACAGGGGTAATTACTTTACCAGAAGGTGTAGAGATGGTTATGCCTGGGGATAACTTAACTATTAACGTAGCTTTGTTGAGTCCTATTGCAATGAACGTTGGATTGCGTTTTGCTATCCGTGAAGGTGGTAGAACAGTTGGTGCAGGTCAGGTAACTGAGATTGTAGCTTAATTCTAGAAAATAATTTAAGAAGCCAGTAACTCCTCTTTGGGTGTTACTGGCTTTTAACGAACGGGCGTAGTTCAAGGGTAGAATAGCGGTCTCCAAAACCGTTGATGGGGGTTCGAATCCCTCCGCCCGTGCCATAAAAAAATATATCACAATGACAAAAGTTGTTAATTACATATCAGAAGCATTTGAAGAATTAAAGTCAAATGTAACATGGCCAACTTGGGCTGAAGTGCAACGTCTAACGATTGTTGTTGCTGTTTTCTCCGTATTGTTTGCTTTGGCAACTTGGGGAGTGGACGAAGTTTTCGCAAAAACATTGGCTGGTTTTTTTAACTGGATAAAAGCATAATTTTTGTTATGGCAGAAAATAATATAAAAAAGTGGTATGTAGTTCGAGCTGTAAGCGGACAAGAGAATAAAGTGAAGGCTTACATCGAAACTGAAATCGCTAGATTAGGAATGGGTGACTATGTTTCGCAAGTTTTGGTTCCTACCGAAAAAATAGTTTCCGTAAAAGAAGGTAAAAAGATAATCAAGGATAAAGTTTATTTTCCGGGTTATGTAATGATTGAAGCAAACCTAATTGGAGAAATTCCTCATATTATAAAGTCAATAACAAGCGTAATTGGGTTTTTAGGGGAAACTAAAGGTGGGGAACCTGTACCGTTGAGACTTTCTGAAGTGAACAGAATGTTAGGTAAAGTAGATGAGTTGGCTGTTAATACCGACACTCGTGCTATCCCATTCAATTTAGGAGAAACAATAAAGGTGGTAGACGGTCCCTTCAACGGTTTTAATGGAACTGTTGAGAAAATAAATGAAGAAAAGCGTAAACTAGAGGTGATGGTAAAAATTTTCGGAAGAAAAACACCATTGGAATTAGGGTTTATGCAAGTTGAAAAAGTCTAAAGTATAAAGTCAAAAGTTATAAAGGTGTAAATTATAGTATTTAAGCCTTTAAGACATCCGACTTTTAAACCTTAAGACTATTAAAGAAGTATAATTTTTGTTACATATATAATAAGTCACATTTTCGCTTCCAAAGTTGATGTGTTAAATTTTAAAAAAAAATGGCTAAAGAGATTAGTAAAGTAGTTAAACTACAAGTTAAGGGAGGT
>CAZHVE010000149.1:0-2005 GCA_964535705.1 uncultured Flavobacterium sp. | reverse complement strand
CGGCGGGATTGATGAGGTAGGTGACCGGAACATTTTTTCCGAAGACAGTCATAGTCGGACTTTCGTTCCAGTCCAATGATTTAAGTTCGGTTTTGGTGCCTAGTTTCCAATTGGTCAAAGCCACCTCACTCACTAGCGTTAGGGTGCCGTTAAGGTTGAATTCTTTGCTATTGTATAGCGCAACTCCCAGTGTTTTGGTGCCGATTCTATATTTGATGGTCGCTTTTAAGGGCAAAACCGTTTTTAATTTTTCATTTTCGTTGGCAATTGAAATGGGAGCCAGTTTCCAAATTTTCATTTCAATGTTGTCGTCTTCAATGTTAGTATCTTCATAGATTAAGCCATTCAAGAGCGAATTGGTTTTGTTTTCGATATCCTTTAGTTTGACGCTAACGGGCAAATTAATAAAAGAAGGTGTGTTTTCATAGACCAAAGGAGTGGCGTCGTCAGGTTCGGGTTTTAAGGCGGCTATTTTTGAAGTGGTGGTGGCGCAACCGGAAAAAATGGTGAGCACAACTAGTGTCGTAATTTTAGCAAGTGTTTTCAAAACGGTTTTATAATTTGATTGAGTCACAAAATTAATTTTATTTACGCTTAAAAAACAATTAATTAGCAAATGTTTATTCCTAAATAAATAGTTTTCTTACATTTGGGTTTCTAAAAAAAAACTATATGAAAAAGACACTGACGCTTTTATTAGTCATGCTTTTATTTTATTCTTGTTCCACCACAAGTGATGGAACGAATACAACAACAACAGTAGTTCCTGCACCCCCTGAGAATTTAACGGGAGAAATTATTTCGACTACAGCAATAAATTTAACGTGGACAGACCGCTCCACCAATGAAACTGGATTTAAAATAGAACGCAAATTAGTGGGTGGTACTTTTGAAGTGATAGGAACAACAGCCACTAATATTGCCACTTTTAGTGATACGGGTCTAACTCCAAGTACCAATTATATTTATAGATTGTATTCGTATAATGAAGGGGGAAAATCGCCTGTTTATTCAAATGAACTTACACTAACTACATACTCAACGATACCATCTGTAAACATAGGCACCCAAACCTGGACTACCAAAAACCTTGATGTAGCCACCTACAGCGATGGTACAGTAATACCACAAGTAACTGACCCAACAGCTTGGGCTAATCTAACCACAGGGGCTTGGTGTTATTACAACAATGACCCTGCAACAGGAACTACTTATGGCAAATTGTACAATTGGTATGCTGTAGCCGGCATACACGACACAGACCCTAACACCCCAAATAAAAAACTAGCTCCAACAGGCTACCACATCCCCTCAGATGTCGAATGGACTACTTTAATCACCTATTTAGGCGGAGAGAGTGTTGCGGGTGGCAAAATGAAATTCACTGGCACATCGCTTTGGTTTAGCCCTAATACGGAAGCTACCAACAGCAGTGGTTTTACAGGTCTTCCGGGAGGTTATCGCTACTTCTATGGTTCGTTCCTCAACCTTGGCTTCTACGGTTACTGGTGGAGTTCGTCAGAGCGCGATACTACTTACGCCTGGAACCGCGCCCTGGATTACTATAACGGCTCTGCCACCAGAAACTACCACTCTAAGAAGATCGGTTTCTCGGTACGCTGCCTCAGGGATTAATACCCCCTGCCTGCCGGCAGGCAGGTTTGACCCTTTGAAAAAGAAATACCGAGCAGCGGTCGATTTTTATTGCAACAAATCCCCGATTCTTTTTAAAACGAGTCGGGGTTTGTTGTTTTTAGTTAGCGATAGAAATGGGTTCATAATTAAATTTTGTGCTCTCCGATTTTGCAATCAAAATAGTTGCCTTTAAAGCTGATTTTTTTAATATAAAGCGGTAATTTTGTGTAGCGTATTTGTTACAATCGTATTTGAAATTTATGGACAAAAAAAGTTTTTTCGGTTTACTGCTTTTGTCGCTGTTTAGCTTCGCTATTCAGGCGCAATCTAAAAAATGGACCTTAGAAGAATGTGTGGGCTACGCCATACA
>CAZHVE010000148.1:0-2075 GCA_964535705.1 uncultured Flavobacterium sp. | reverse complement strand
CTTCTTTTTTTAAATCCAAAAGGGCTATTTGGTAGCCTTGTTTAGCCAATGCTTTTGCCAATGTACCACACAAAACCCCTCCTGCTCCTGTTATAACTACTGTTTTCATCTTTTAGTTTTTTATAGATTGGATTAAACTCAATACGATTTTTGTTTCCGATTCGATAGTAGCATAATCTTTGTCAGCCATTAATTGTTTACTGATTAATTTGCTTCCCATTCCCACTGCCGAAACTCCTGCTTTGAACCAACCGCCGATATTTTCCTTGGTTGTATCTACACCACCTGTTGGCATGAACAATAATTTTGGGAAAATATCTTTAATTCCGCTCAAGAAATCTGGTCCTAGCATATTGCCAGGAAACAATTTGATGAAGTGAATCCCAGCATTTTCGGCTGCGATGATTTCTGTAGGCGTCATACAACCTGGGCTATATAAAACTTCTTTGCTTTTTAAATATTCCGCTACCTCTGGAACAAAACCAGGACTGATAAAAAAATCAGCTCCTACTTTATAATACTCTTTCGCTTGTTGCAAGTTTTTAATCGTTCCAATTCCCAATAATAAATCAGGCATTTCAGCATTTCTCACTTCCACCATTTTAGTGAAATTAGACAAGGCTGTTTCGCCACGACTTGTATATTCAACGGCTTTAATTCCAGCTCTGTAAATCGCTCTTAATACTTCTATTGTTACATTTTCGTCAGCATTAAAGTACAAAGGAAGCATTCCTTGTTGTACGATAGCATCTGATACTTTTTGAATCTTGCTCATTATTTAGATTTTAATTTTAATTACTACTTTTTTTATTTCGTCATCACCAATCATAGGTGCATGAACATCTTCTGGGAAAAATACCGTAAATTGTCCGTCCGTTAATTGAAAGTACATATCGGGTGCATCGCTAAAAAAACGTACGTCTTTATCAGGATTGTATTCCCCGTTTGGCGTTAAGCATTTTTCTCTTGGCTTCCACGCCATAGTTTCTAAACCTTTAACACAAAGTTGAATGTCGATATTTTTATCATGACACTCAAACTTCGCTAGACTTGCTTGTGCAGTCTTTCCCATACCCGTATTGACAATCACCTTCAAACCTTCTTGAGTTTCATAAATTCCATCGGTAAGAGTTGTAACATCATTTTGATTGATATAGTCAAATGCTTTTGCAAATGAAGGATGCAAACTGAAATATTTTGACGCGTTAGCTAGTGTATCTATTATCATAATTCTTATTATTATCGTGCAACTCTACCAGAAGCATCGCCTCCCATTAATTTATTCACTTCATCGACAGTCACTAAATTGGCATCGCCTTTAATGGTGTGTTTTAAGCAAGAAGCTGCCACTGCAAAATCCAATGCGTTTTGGTCGTTATCTGGATACGTCAATAATCCGTAGATTAAGCCTCCCATAAAGGAATCACCACCACCTACTCTATCAACGATATCTGTAATTTGATATTGACGGGTCTGTAACATTTCTTTACCATCGTATAAAACGCCTGCCCAAGTGTTGTGGGATGCAGAAATAGAGCCTCTTAAAGTAGTAATTACTTTTTTAGCTCTGGGGAACTTTTCCATCATTTGCTGACAAACAGACAAGAAAGCTTCTGCTTTTACATCATGCCCGTGTGTTTGAACTGCTGCTCCTGATGGTTTGATTCCAAAGTGCATTTCGGCATCTTCTTCATTTCCTAAAATTACATCGCAATAAGATGTTAATTCGGTCATAATAGCCTCACGGTCTCCACCATATTTCCATAGTTTGGCACGGTAATTTAAATCGGTTGAAATAGTAACGCCTAATTTGCTGGCTACTTTTACTGCTTCTAAACAAGCATCGGCTGAACTTTGTGAAATTGCTGGAGTAATACCGGTCCAGTGAAACCATTCTACACCTTTAAATACTTCTTCCCAATTAACCATTCCAGGTTGAATATCTGACATAGAAGAATGTGATCTATCATAAACTACTTTGCTTCCTCTAGATACTGCTCCTGTCTCTAAAAAGTAAATTCCTAAACGGTCTCCACCCCAAACAATTTTATCAACTCCAACACCTCTTTTACGCA
>CAZHVE010000147.1:0-2135 GCA_964535705.1 uncultured Flavobacterium sp. | reverse complement strand
ATGTTGCCCTGTTTTTTATCCTATGGCTACAACCTTTATTGGCCCAACTTTGGGTGCCAAAAAATAAAGTAGTGAATTACTTTTGGGAGATTCTGACCGTTTCTTTCGCCGCGCAAATTGGCGCCTTTCCGTTGAGCATTTATTATTTTCACCAGTTTCCGGGCTTGTTTTTTGTAACCAATTTGGTAATTATTCCGTTTTTGAGTTTCATCATGGGCTTTGGTGTTTTGGTCATGGTATTGGCAGCTTTTGATTATGTGCCGATATTCCTCTCCAAAGGATTAGAATGGAGCATTTTTATTTTGAACAAAATCATCAACACCATTGCGTCATTAGAGCAATTCATCATTCGGGATATTCCGTTCAACTGGACTATATTAGTAAGTATGTATTTGTTGATTGTCAGCTTGGTTCTTTGGTTCAAAAAGCCAAGTTTCAATAGGCTACTATTGGCATTGACGACCGTGATTATTTTCCAAATCGCCTATTTTGGAAGCCATTGGACGAATCAAAGCCAAAAAGAATTCGTCATTTTCCACTCGAAAAAAAACACGCTAATCACGGAACGAAATGGAGAAAATAGCACCCTGTTTGCCAATGACAGCCTTTTGAGAACCGCATCCGAAAATAAAACCCTGACCTCCTACCTAATGGGCAATTTCAGTCATTTGAAATCGAAAAAAAAGCTGCAAAACACCCTTTACTTCCAGGACAAGAAGATTTTAGTTTTGGATGGTTTGGGCGTGTATCCAAAAAACAGTACTCCTGATATTGTGGTACTGACCCAATCCCCAAAAATAAATCTGGAGCGGATGTTTCAAACCCTAAAACCTGAAATGGTGGTGGCTGATGGTTCTAATTATAGGAAGTATATTAGCCTTTGGGAAGCCACTTGCCTGAAAAACAAAATCCCTTTTCACGCAACTGGGGAAAAGGGATTTTTTAGATTAGAGTAAAAAAAAATTATTTCTTGTTTAGAATGCCATCGGCAACTGCCAGCCAGGCTGCTGGCCCTCCAGCAACGTAGCCTGTTTTGTCTAAGGGTGCAAAATTAACTTTTCCATCCTTGTTTTCCGCATTTACAAAATAAATAGTCGGGAAGCCTTGAATTCCAAACGCATTTTGCAATTCCGCGTTTTGCTTTTTAATTTCTGGGGATTGCGCGGTTCTTCTTGGAAAATCCAACTCTACCAAAATCACGTTTTTCTTAGCCCAAGCAGCAAATTCCGGTGTTTTCAACACTTCATTTTGCAAGCGGATACACCAGCCGCACCAATCGCTACCAGTAAAAAACAACAACATGGGCTTTTTGGCCTTGTTGCTCATTGCAATAGCTTTGTTCATATCCGTTTGCCAAACCAATTCTTTAGACTGTTCGCTATCGTCAGAATCTTTTGATGTTTCAGTCGTTGTTTTAGCTGGAATCGGCTTTTTGGTTGAAGCTGTTTTTTTGGTAGTTTGAGCTTGAAGCTGCAGCATTCCCAGGAACACTAGTATTAGAACTTTAGATTTCATTTTATATAATTTTAAATTTATTTTTCAAAAATGGTGCCACTATCGAACACCGTGCATTAATTTTTTGATGACGGGCGACATGACTATCGAAAACACTGCCACCGCCAAAGAAACAAGGGTTAACATCCAAAAGAAATAACTCAATCCGTGTTCATTTGCAATGGTATCGATGTTTTCTCCGAACATTCCGGCTCCTTTCATTCCTATTGCGACCGCAAGATACCAAACTCCAAACATAAATGCAATCATTCTGGCAGGAACTAATTTGCTTACATAAGACAATCCTACAGGCGAAATGCACAATTCAGCCATCGTATGAAAAAGATAGACCAGGATAAGCCAAATCATGCTAACTGATGCCGTTTTAGCTCCCGGAAGTATGCCGTCTGCGCCAAAAGCAACGCAAGCCATTCCCAAAGCCAGCAAGGACATTCCGATTCCGAATTTTAAATTTGCGGAAGGATTGTATTTGCTTTCCCACCATTTGGAAAATAGAGGTGCCAAAGTGATAATAAATAAGGAGTTTAAAGTCGAAAACCAGGTAGCAGGAACTTCGGTAAGTGGCGTGGTTACTTTATCAATTTTAAAAGATGCTAAAGTTCCATCGGACAATGTCAAAT
>CAZHVE010000146.1:0-2217 GCA_964535705.1 uncultured Flavobacterium sp. | reverse complement strand
ATTTAAACTAGTCATCACTAGGGCGGTTGGAGCCGTTGGCAATTTTGCTGTTAATGCTAATGCTTTTGAAGCTGCTGATTCACAACCCAAACTTACTGATTTAACAGAAATTGTTCCTACACCCCCTGTAGCTGTATTTAAAGTTGGTGCACCAAGGAAATTCACCGTAATTGAATTATCTGTAGCATTACCATCTGGTACTATGTTTATTCCTGCTGTAGTAGTCCAGTTATAAGTGGTACCAACCACTGCTGGTACAGTATAAGTAACTTGGTTATTAGTACCTATGTGTTTACAAAGTACAGCATCAGATGTTGTTATAGTTCCTGGTGTAGTCGGTAAAGCATTTACATTCACTGTAATTGGCGTTCTTACACTTTCCAATCCGGTGGATCCTAACTTTTGAGAAACATAGTATGTTTTACTTCCCGCTGGCGATGTTACTATTGTTGGAGCAATTGTTGAAGCAGTTCCTGAAGTGGCAACAGTGTACCATTTTAAAGTATAATTCGCAATACCAGTTGCTGCTAGCTGAATAGGAAAAGCTCCTAAGCATATATTAATAGTACTATTATCCACTGTTGGAGCAGCAGGCGTTGTATTGGTATCACATTCTAATAACACAGTCACAGTCACTGACGTTCTTGAACTCTCACATGTGTCCGTGGTTTGCGAAACATAATAGGTACCTGTGAGCAATGTTGTAGTTGATGACAAAGGAGTTCCTCCTGCTGACTCATTATACCATTTCAAGGCCGTTCCAGTGGCAACCAAGCTAGCTACTGTGGCTGAACCACAGAAATTCTGGGCACTTGCGCTCGGCAGAGAATTTCCATTTACCGTTACTCCAATAGATGATCTTGTACTTTCGCAACCATTTAGGGTTTGTGAAACATAGTAGATCCTTGACGTTAATAGATCAGTAGATAAAAGAGCACTTCCCCCAGTTGATGCTATGTACCATTTCAAATCCGTTCCTGTGGCACTAGTTAAATTAGTCACATTAATTGGGCTACAATAACTTTTTGCACTAGTCGATGGCGCAGTAGTAGCACTAATTATGGAAACTGTAACTGCAGAAGATCTGTCACTCTCACATGTGCCTGTGGCGTTTTGTGAAACATAATAATTCGTTCCTGAAATCAAGGATGTTGAAGTTGCTAATGCGCCTCCTGATGCCAAATACCATTTTATACCGGCTCCTGATGGTGACAAATTAGCCACGGTTGGATTCGCTGAAATACAAAAACTTTGCGTACTTGCTGGTGTTGGTGCCGTAATTGAATTAATAGTTACGGTAACACTGCTTTTTAGACTTTCACATGAATTTAGTGTTTGAGAAACAAAGTAGGTTCCTGAGGATAAACCACTAGAAAGGGTTAATAGGGTTCCCACATCATTATACCATTTCAAATCCGTTCCATTGCTAACTAAGTTACCTACCGTTGCCGAAGCACAAAAGGCTTGGGTACTAGTTGCTGTTGGTGATTGAGTTGTATTTACCGTTACTCCAACTGATGTCCTAGGCCCCTCACAACCATCTATAGTTTGGGTTACATAATAAATTCCGGTTGTTAAAGGATCGGTTAAGGCAAAAGTACTTCCTCCTGTTGATGCATCATACCATTTAAGAGCAGTTCCTGAAGCAACTAAATTAGCAACTGTCCCTGAACCACAAAAAATCTGAGATTCAGCTGTTGGCGCAATTGAATTTAATGTCACAGCAACTGAGGTTCTTGCACTCTCACAACTAGTTAAAGTTTGAGAAACATAATACGTTCCTGAAGTTAAAGCTGTAGTAGAGGCTAGCGCACCTGCTCCTGAAGAGGAATCATACCACTTCAAAGCCGTACCTGTGGCTACCAAACTAGCGACAGTTGCCGAACAAAATGTCTGGGAACTTGCCGTTGGCAATGCAATGGCAGCAGCTAGTGTAACAGCAACCGATTTTCTTGAACTACTTTCGCAACCCACACCATTTGTAGTTACAGTTTGAGAAGCATAATAAGTTCCTGAGGATAAAGTTGTATCTGTGGCTAATGCGCTACCACCTGATGAAGCAAGATACCATTTTAATGCGGTTCCTGTTGCGGTTAGATTCGCAACGGTACTTATATTACAAACCGTTAAAGAACTCGAACCCGTTGGGGAGGCGGTAGCCGAAGCAACCGTTACTGCAACTGCTGTTCTGGTGCTTTCACAAGAATTTAGTGTTTG
>CAZHVE010000145.1:0-2228 GCA_964535705.1 uncultured Flavobacterium sp. | reverse complement strand
AACAAATAAGTCAAATACGACATTTTTCTACATCTTCAATGTTGCCACAAATGGTTTTGTAATTGTCGCTGGAGATGATACTGTTATTCCAATCTTAGGTTATTCAACAGAAGGAAATTTTGATTCAAACAATATTCCGCAAAATCTTGCAAAATGGTTAGAGGGGTATAAAAATGAAATCCGCAGTATTGTAGAGCAAAATATTCAACCATCAACTGACATTAATGAAAATTGGAAAAGATTAAGAAACGGAGATAAAATAAACACTACTTCACAATACAAAAGTAATGCTGCATCAAAAATAACGCTAGGTGTTGCTCCATTAATACAAACAAAATGGGATCAATTTAATTTGCCTACTCCCTTTTATAATGCATTATGTCCTTTTGATACACAAGCAAATCAAAAAACTGTTACTGGTTGTGTGGCAACTGCTATGGCTCAAATTATGAAGTTTTGGAATTACCCTGCTACTGGGTCAGGTTATTATGATTATGATCATCCTAAATATGGTACTTTGTCGGCAAATTACGGCAACACAACATATCAATGGAGTTCTATGCCAAATGTTGTAGAAAGTTCTAACAGTGCTGTAGCAACCTTAATGTATCATTGTGGTGTTAGTGTAAATATGAATTATGGGCCATTGCCTGGTGGTAGTGGTGCTGCTGGTGCTACTGCTGTGCAACCTGCATTAGTTAAATATTTTGGATACCAAAATGCAAATATTGCATCGAGAAAAGATTATCAAGAAGCTCAGTGGATTAGCTTATTAAAATCTGAATTAGATGCCGGTAGACCGATGTATTATGAAGGTCTCGGTGAAGGCGAAAAGCCTAGCGGACACGCTTTTGTATGTGACGGATATGACCCCAATAATTATTTTCATTTTAATTGGGGATGGTCAGGAAAATCCGATGGTTATTATTATCAAATCAATACTTTAAATCCGCTAAGTTTAGGGTCTGGGTCTGGAACAGGACAATATAACTCAAATCAAAAAATTGTAAAAGGTATTCAACCACCTACTTCGGCTATTAACTACAATTTGGCATTAAACAATAATTTAACACCTTCGGCTACAATAATTGCTTATGGCAACCCTTTTTCAGTTTCTTCAAACATAAAAAATAGTGGTGCTGTTTCATTTTCAGGTGATTATACCATTGGCATTTTTGATAGTACAGGAAATTTTATAGATTTTGTAGAAACGAAAGTAAACAACATTTTACAAGGAGGTTTTACATATAGCACTAATTTAGTTTTTTCAAATGCAGGTTTGTTCTCGATGTTACCAGGTAATTATACTTTAGGACTGTATTACAGACCAACTGACGGCGAGTGGAAAATTGTACAAAATAGTGGAAGTTTTACAAATTTCACTTCAATTACTGTAGTCAATCCTAATCCATTAAAGTTAAATTCATCAATGGTTGTTTCGCCAAGTACAACTTTAACACAAGGTCAAAGTGCATCAGTTAATTTAAATATTGTAAATAATGGAAATACAACATTCATTGGCCAATATAAAGTGGGACTTTATAATCTTGATGGAACATTTGTACAAGATATTGCAATTATTAATGAAGCAGATGGTTTACCTGTTGGTTATACTTATAACGCTCCATTTTTGACATTTAGTACTTTTTCAATTACAGCAAATCCAGGTTCATACTTAATTGCATTGCAACATAAATCTGCTATTGGTAATTGGGAGCTAACAGGTTCGACTTCTACATTTTTAAATCCCGTAAATGTTACAGTAGTGGAAGCACCTCTTTTGGCAGACGTATATGAAGATAATGACACTTTTGCAAAATCTAAAAGTTTGCCAATAACTTTTTCTGGCAATGTTGCAAGTGTAAAGACAGTAGGTTCTAATGCTCATATAGGAACAGATATTGATAATTATAAAATAGTGTTGCCTACGGGATTTAATTATACCGTAACCCCAAGATTGCAGGATAGTTTTAGCAGTAATAATAACATTGCATACACATTAGATGGACTGTTTTCCTATTCATCGGATGGAGTAACTTGGTCAGAATCCTTTGATGATGTTATAACAGGAAACATAACGATAAATAACGGAGGAACAATTTATTTCAAAACTGCTCCTTATTTTCAGGGAAATACAGGGACTTATTTATTAGATATAAATATATCAAGGACTGAATCTTTGGGATTGGCCGAAAATGAATTACGAAAAACATTAAATATTTATCCAA
>CAZHVE010000144.1:0-2231 GCA_964535705.1 uncultured Flavobacterium sp. | reverse complement strand
ATAAAGGCATTTAATAAAAAGTAAAAAAAGGCAGGTAAAGAAACCAAGAAAGGATCTTTCATCTTTATTCTCACCCCAGTGCCCAAAAGCATCAACAAAGCTAAACCTCCCGAAGCAAGAACTAAAAAAGTGTGATTTTGAAAACCTATAAATAAACCTGAAGCTCCCACCAATTCTAAAATAGCAGTTAATGTACCATATTTTTCAAGACCAAAGCGTTTAAATTCATTTTTCATATTAGACGAAACAAAATAAGCCGTGCCATAAACGAAAAAGGAGATTGCCGAAAAGAAAATAAGGACATTTAATAGATTCATGCAATAATTATTTGGACGCCATTAGCGCCACAAAAAGTGATGCAGCTAAAAGTAATAAAGAAGGAAGGTGTTTAGACCATGGGTTTTTTACTTTGAAATGAAAATACTGAGCACATAGCATTAAAAAAGCCATCAAAAGTGCTGGTATAAAAACTAATATTGGAAACCATATGCCTGTAACTAATAATGTTGCCAATACTATTTTTGAAGCCCCAACGATAGTTCTGGTTAGATCAGATAGTCCATATTGTTTAAATTCTTTTACGATATTGTCAAATCTAAAAATCCAAACATAACTTACTGACGCTGCTATCACAAGTTGAGCAATAGTGGAATAAATATTCATAATTTTAAGGTTTAATTTTTTCTTTATCTTTTTATAAATAGAGTTACTATTTACGAAATTATGGTGTATTCAAAGATAGTGTAAACTTTTATTATTAAAGGTTGTAGTATTAATTTATTACCTACGGAAATAGGTTTTTTACCCCACCAATCGTAGTGGTAATTTTAACTCGCAGATTTAATCTGGTCTGAAAATGTTCAGCATGGATAAATTAGCATCAAAAAACCCTCACATTTCCGTCTTTTCCTTTACTTTCTATGGCAATGCGAATTTTATAACAATTGTTTCCTATGGAGGTTCCGAATTTTGGGTTTTTGGTTATTTTTTCAATGAGTTCTTTAAATTCCATTTTTAGGGATGGAAATTTTTTCGCCAGTCGTTAAAGTTCTTTTCCAAAACGATTTGTAGACAAAATATTATAACTCATCAAGCAATTTCTGTGCGGTTTTTAACTTGGTTTTTCCTTTTTTTCTAATTTAACTTCTTCGGCAGCTTCTTTTAAATCTTCCCAAAGGCTAACTTTTTAAGGTGTCATTGGTTTAGCTTTTTTTACAAAAGCAAGATTGCGCAATACTTCAAGTCCAAAGGCTGCTTTACTATCTGGAATTGCTACTAAAACTTGCATACTGTTGTTTTATAAAGGTTTACGAATATAAGGAAAATAACATTTAGTAACAAAAAACCCTCACCTCCCTAAAATTAGGGACTGCAAGGGTTCTAAATCTGAAATCATAAATCGCTAATCAGCACCCGAGCCTAAAAGGCGAACAGGCGAAGCAATCTAAAATCTAATATCTGTAATACTCTGGTTTGAATGGACCTTCAACCTTCACCCCAATATAATCTGCTTGGTCTTTACGCAAAGTTTCTAGTTCAACTCCTAATTTTTCTAGGTGTAATAAAGCCACTTTTTCGTCCAAATGTTTGGGTAACATGTACACTTCATTGTTGTATGCCGCGCTGTTTTTCCACAATTCAATTTGAGCTAGAGTTTGGTTGGTAAAGGAGTTACTCATTACAAAACTTGGGTGACCTGTAGCACAACCAAGATTTACCAAACGACCTTCTGCCAAAACGATAATATCATTCCCAGCAATAGTATATTTGTCCACTTGTGGTTTGATTTCCACTTTTGATGCACCGTGATTTCCGTTCAACCAAGCCATATCAATTTCGTTATCAAAATGTCCAATGTTACAAACGATAGTTTTGTCTTTCATTTTTTCGAAATGAGAACCCAAAACAATATCTTTATTTCCAGTTGTAGTGATGATAATGTCTGCAGTTGCAATAACGGTGTCTAATTTTTTAACTTCAAAACCGTCCATTGCCGCTTGAAGCGCACAAATTGGGTCAATTTCGGTAACTGTTACAATAGATCCAGCACCTCTAAAAGAAGCCGCAGTTCCTTTTCCAACATCACCATAACCACAAACGATTACTCTTTTCGCAGCAAGCATCAAATCAGTTGCACGACGAACCGCGTCAACAGCACTTTCTTTACAGCCGTATTTGTTGTCAAATTTCGATTTTGTAACCGAGTCATTCACGTTAATTGCTGGCATTGG
>CAZHVE010000143.1:0-2315 GCA_964535705.1 uncultured Flavobacterium sp. | reverse complement strand
ATTAGTTCATCATTTTACGTTTTCGAACCAACAACCAAATCACGATTGGTGCGCCAAAAATAGAGGTCACAACATTAATAGGCAAGGTCAAATCACTCCCCGGAAGTTGAGAAATACTGTCGCATATCAGCATAATTATGGCACCCAAAAGCAAAGTAGCCCAGAATAAAATAGTGTGATTACTGGTTTGAAAAACCAATTTAGCAATATGCGGAACGGCCAATCCGATAAAAGCAATAGGACCAGCGTAAGCCGTGATACTTCCCGCTAGAATACTAGTGGCTAAAATGATAATCAATCGGGTTCTTTTGTAATTTATTCCCAAACTTCGGGCGTAGTTTTCTCCCAAAAGCAAAGCATTCAGAGGTTTGATACTGACAAGGCTTAAAAGTAAACCGATGGTCACGCAAATGGATAAAATTACAATCGACGGCCAAGATAAATTACCCAGATTCCCCATGGACCAAAAAGTAAATTTCTGTAATTGTTCGGCCGTGCTGAAATAGGTAAGTGTTCCAACAATGGCGCTTGTTAAACTAGTAAACATCAAACCGACAATCAAGATGGCCATCGTGTCGCGTAATCGTTGAGAAACGGCTAAAACGGCCAATAATACCAAGAAACTTCCCAAGCTTGAAGCTAATAAAATTCCGAAGGATGAAAGCAAAATAGAAGACAAAGCCGTTGGTAAAAAAGCAGCGCCCATGACTATGGTTGCTACTCCTAAACTTGACCCAGAGCTCAATCCCAAAACATCGGGCCCGGCCAATGGATTTCGAAATAAAGTTTGCATCAGTAATCCGCTTATTGACAATCCTATACCGACAATAATTGCAGTAATCGCTTTAGGTAATCGGTAATTAATAATGATGTAATTCCAAGTTTCTTTGCTGGAGTTTTCGCCTATCAGACTGTTGAAAACGTCTTTTATCGGAATCGAAACCGAGCCCAAGCTGATGTTCAATAACAATAACAAAAGCAATGACAATGTCAAGATGAAGAATAGAAGAGTATTTCGGTTTTTGTTGCGCAAGAGTTTAAACCATTAAGGAATTTAAGGTAATTAAGTTTTTAAATTTGGAAATAATCCATGTTCTATTCTAATTTGGTAAAGAAAAAAAGTTTGTGATTAGGCAATAATTCCGGGTGAAAAATCTTGATCAAATCTTTCAAAACCCAGTCGGGGCGAGTAGGAGACCATTCGAAATATATGATTCCGCCTTTCGCACCTTTATTTATGCTGCACGAATATACTTTTTTATTTTTAAACGAAGCAAATTGGCTGCAGTGCGGATTGCTGTCGCTCATTTGTTTCAGGCTTGAAAAATCTCCGGGAGCAATCCAGAAATCGGCATTTTTAGCTTTTTCAAGTATAACTTCAAAAGGCAGAACTAAACTCCCTGTTCCTTTGGTATTTGACCATAAATAATTAGACTGTGCATCTTTCAAAAACAGGGAAGCCCAACTTTCACCTTGTGGCACATACCATTGTTCTTGATACATCGCACCACTGAGTACTGTTGGTCTAAATTTTGCCTTTTTTGCTAAACTTAAAGTATTGGTATATTCTTTTTGAATTGTTTTAAATATGATATTTGCTTTAGAATCCAATCCATATAATGCCCCAAAAAACTTAATCCATTCTGCTTTTCCAAGAGGGGATTGTTCGGTCCAATCGCCGTTGAATAGTACTTTTAAACCGCTTTTCTGAAGATTGTCCAAGGTGGGATTGCTATTGTTTAAACCAAAACCGATAATTACGTCGGGTTTAAGATCCATTAAAACTTCAGTATTTAGGTTTTCATTGACTCCTACTTCTCTAACTTTTCCAGCATCAATTAATTTTCGAGTTTTTATGGATGAGATGTAATCAGTGGCTGGAAAACCTTTCAAAGTGTTCTCAACTCCTAACAACTCTAATGCTGGAATATGAGTTGTTGAAGTGACTACAATCGATTGTATAGGAATAGGAATAACGGTGAACTGCTTTAAACTGTCAGGAATTATTCCGTTTTTTTCTTGAAGAATATAAGTAAAAGCCTCTTTAGCTTTTGGCCAAGGATTGGTAATTTTTACGATTGAAAAGCCTTGTTGTTTGTAGATTTCCAAACCTTTGGCGTAATGAATGGAATTTTCAAAATTTGTTAAGGTATTCTTTGAATTTTCGCTGCTTTTTTTGCATCCTATAAAAGGTATTAGTACTAAAAATAGAATGACCCGAATGAAAACAGATTTCATAAAAATACTTTTGAAATAGAAGTGCAAAGGTATATTTATTCCTCTTTAAAAAAGATATTATTTTTTTATTCAAATCT
>CAZHVE010000142.1:0-2335 GCA_964535705.1 uncultured Flavobacterium sp. | reverse complement strand
AATGTTCTAAAACCTCATCGGATGCTTTGTTGAGCGCATAATCCATCACCTCCTGGTCGTTCGAAATTCCATTCATTTGTAGCGGAGAAAGCAAAATAAGTCCGTTTAACGAGCGCAAACGCGATAAAGCAACGTAAGCTTGTCCAGGCATGAAAACTTGCGATACGTCAAGTGCAGCTTTGTCAAAAGTGAGTCCTTGACTTTTGTGAACCGTAATCGCCCAAGCGAGTTTTATGGGATAGTGCACAAATGTCCCCAAAACTTCTTCTTCGATTTCCTTCGTGTTTTCATCCACTTTATAACGAATGTTTTGCCATTCGTATTTTTCGACTTCGATGGTTTTGTTTTCCTCTGGAAAATGAACGAGGATTTCTTTTGCAGAAAGCGATTGGATAAATCCCATTTTGCCATTAAAATACTTTTTGTCAAAAGACAAATCGTTTTTTACAAACATCACTTGCGCTCCCACTTTCAGTTTTAAATTTTCTTCGACAGGATATATTTTATCTGGAAAATCATCCACAATTTCTGGTTTGTAGGTAACTAATTTTCCGTCCAAATCATCCAACGCCTGTGCATTCATAGCATCAGCTTTGGCATTGTGCGTGGTTAAGGTAATGTAACCTTTATTGGCTTTCAGATCAAAATCGGGTTTTACGTATTGATTCAAAGCTTGAATGTCTGCGCTAGAGATTCGATTGTTCCTCAAATTATTCAAAATCGAAATAAAAGCATCATCCGTTTGACGAAAAATTTTGGACAATTCGATATACAAAGGCGGATTTTGCTGCACGACATGCGAATGAAAAAAGAATTTCCCTTTGTAATACGTTTTTAAAGTGCGCCACTCCTCATCCCGAATTACGGGGGGCAATTGCAACAAATCCCCAATAAATAAAACCTGAACACCACCAAAAGGACTGCTTTTTTTTCGAACGGTTTGCATCATAAAATCCATGGCGTCGAGCAAATCAGCGCGGAGCATACTGACTTCGTCAATGATGAGCAATTCCATGTTACGAATCACGGCTTTCTTCAAACCACTCATTTTGAAATGCCTCCGCAACGTGGCTTTGGTTTCAAACTTGGTGTTCTCCGAAAAATGAGGCGATGAATTATCAGGAATAAACCCCCCAAACGGCAACTGAAACATGGAATGAATGGTAACGCCTCCCGCATTTAAGGCCGCAATTCCTGTGGGAGCTACTACCACCGTATTCTTGTGGGTGGTTTGAATAATTTCACGCAAAAGAGTCGTTTTTCCTGTCCCCGCTTTACCGGTAAGGAAAATAGAACGATGCGTCTGATTGATAAATCGTAAGGTGTAGGTCGCAGCTTCGGAAATCGGTTGCATAGTTGTCTAGTAAAGAATGCTAAAGTATAAATTAAAAACTGAATAGTCCATTAAAATTATACCCTTTTGATTGAGAGTATTAAAATCAAAATAAACCGCAAATTCGCTAATTTTAAAACTAAACCACTATGGACTTCCAGTCCATAGATTTGCTTTGGCAGACTAAAAGTCTGCTAGGTTAGATACAAATTAATCAGTGAAATTTTGCCACAGATTCACGGATTTTTTAAATTATTATTAATCTGTGAATCTGTGGCAAAAAAAAATTAGCAGCTTAATAAAGATGCTCTGAAAGTGTATACCTGTCTGCCGACAGGCAGCGTTTTAAACTCTATTTGAGACCAATAAACTTAAAAATTTGCGAATTTGCGGTACTATTATTTTTGTATGTAGTTGAGCCAAAAAAAAGGCTGTCCTTTCGGACAGCCTTTCTCTTTTAATAAGAGTATCTAGGATACGATTATTTTTTAATCACTCGAAGTGTTTTCACGTTTGCTCCTTGGTTTACAATCACATTGTAAATTCCTTTAGCATAGTTAGACCCTATTTGAGCATCAGATGACATTTGACGTTGTTCGATTGAACGACCCAACATGTCATATACCTGTACTCCAAATGATTTTCCATTACTAGATTTAATATTAAATCCTTCATTAGATGGGTTTGGATAAGCCACTACTTTGAATGCTTCAGTAGCAGTTGTTGCTTCTGGTGCTATTCTACCTCCTGTACAAGCTATTCTTTTCACTGCAAGCGATTTTACAACACTTGTACCTGTACCGTTTGTTGCAGAACATGTTACGGCAGCTCCTGAAGCACCAATGGCTAAAGTTGAAGCTGCATAATTAACAACAATCACATTTCCATTTGAAGCACCAACTATTTGAGCACCTGCAGGAACTGTCCAAGTATAGGTAGCACCTGGAATTAAAGTAGCAGTATAGGTTTTAGGAAGACAAATACCGAATTGAGTGCTTGTTC
>CAZHVE010000141.1:0-2489 GCA_964535705.1 uncultured Flavobacterium sp. | reverse complement strand
AAATAAAGGAGGTTGTGTTTCGGCTGCGGTTTCAAAAGGAATTAATGCACCGCCAGCAACTCCTGGGCAGCCTATTTTGAGTCTGCCTACTTCACCAACCTGCGCTAAGCCAACCGGAAGTTTTACCATAAGCAATTATAATCCTGCGTATGCTTATGCGGCAAATCCAACTGTAGGAGTTGTCATTTCGGGCAACACAATAACAGCACCTTCGGGAAATTATGATGTAGTTGCTACCTTAGGGACATGCTCATCAATAGCCTCATCGAGCGTCACTATTTCACCCTTGGTTACCAATACTTGGTTAAATGCAGCATGGTCAGCAGGATCTGCGCCTACAATGAATACTTTAGTGGTTATTAATAGCGATTACAACACCTCGACTAATGGAAATTTAATTGCGTGTAGTGTAATTATTAATGCAGGAAAAAAATTAACTATTACCGCAGATAATTATGCCACTATTCAAAATGATTTAACGGTTAATGGAACATTAGAAGTATTAGACAAAGGATCTTTAATCATGATTAATGATGAAGGAACTGTTACAAACAATGGAGCGACAAGGGTCTATAAGTTTACTTCTCCATTTGAAAAATATGACTATGTCTATTGGTCCACTCCAGTAGTATCTACAAATATAGCAACCCCATTCGCTAGATGGAGAACGAATTACGCCTATGAATTTTTACCTGCAAATTTCGCGGATGCTAATGGTGATGGTTTTGATGATGACGGAAATGATTGGTCATACGCAAGCACCATGCTTCCTGGCAGAGGTTATATTATTATGACGCCTACAAATTTAGCAAATTATGATGATGCTGTTGAAGAAGTAATTTTTTCTGGAGAAGTCAAAAATGGTATCGTAACTACACCTATTGCACTAACGCCTAATGGCGTTAGTGATGATGATTTTAATTTGGTTGGAAACCCTTATCCCTCAGCTATTTCTGCAGATGCTTTTATAAATGCTAATATTAGTAATAATAACGGATTGTATAATACAATTGATGGTACGTTATATTTTTGGACACATATCGGGGATATTTCTTCTACAAATGTAGGTCCTGATGGTTTAAATTTTTCTTCTGATGATTATGCCGTGTATACTCTTGCAGGAGGTGTTGGAACTTCAGGAAACATAATTGGGGGTGTTTCACAAGGGTCAAACAAACCAACTGGTTATATTGCTTCTGGACAAGGCTTTTTTGTAGAAGCGGATAGAGTAGGAACTTTGTTGTTTAATAATGCCATGCGGGTTGGAACAGAAACAAAGAACAACCAATTTTATAAATTACAATCAAACAATAAGAAATCGACATCAACTGTCAAAGACCGTCTTTGGTTGAATCTAGAAAACGATTCCAAGATGTTTAGCCAACAACTTATAGGTTATTTTGACAATGCGACCCTTGGATTTGATAAAGGTTATGATGGACTTTTTAGTGATGCAGGTAATTATGTTAATTTTTATTCTTTTATTGATAACGATACCTATAAAATTCAAGGAAGATCTTCGTTTGACCAAAATGATCAAGTTAGATTGGGTTACTTTAGTGCAGTAGCAGGAACATTTAATGTCAATATCGATTCAAAGGAGGGTGTCTTTGCCAATACTAACCAAGCCATATATCTTGAAGACAAGGTTTCCAACACCATCTTCGATTTAAAAACCGGTAGCTATACCTTTACTACAGCTGCCGGAACCTACAACGACCGTTTTGTGCTACGCTACACCAACAACGCATTGGGAACGACTGATTTCGAAAAACCAGCAAACCAGGTTGTGGTCTCCATCGAAAACGAACAAATCAAAATCACTTCTTTGGCCGAAACAATAGACCAGGTCGTCGTGTACGACTTGTCCGGGAAACAACGCTATCAAAAAAGGAAGGTTAATAGTACTGAACTCTTGCTTACTTCGCTAGCGCCAAGAAACCAGATGGTGTTGGTGAAAACGGTTTTGCACAACGGCAAAAGCAGCACCATAAAAGTACTGTACTAAAGCCAAGGGTAACTCTTTATGAAACGCTTCTTGTTTTTTCGGAAACAAGAAGCGTTTTTGTATTGGGCTCCAATGAATTCTGAAAATAGCGGTTTGTGGTCCATTTTCCTTGCGGGTGTCCTGCTATTTTCAAAAACCAGCTTGCACTTCATGGAAGCGGCATTTCGAGTCGAAACCGACTTGATTTTTTTAGCAAGTGGCATTTTAGGGCAAAGCCTCGCACAACCCCATTTTTGATGCCGGCAACCCCAGTAAATCGCTAGTTTGCAGAATTATAACGAGTAAACTTGCGCTTTGTCGAATTTTTTTTCGCTTTCTAAAAAATACTAATTATATTTGACCTTTAAAAAATTATTTTTTGGACGATCAATGGGTCTATAAACCAACAAAATACAACCGATTCTGTCTTAAAGAGACTTGAATTTTAAAACAACTATTTTTGAACTGGGATTGCCTCTTCTCACATTCAAAAAACTAAAAA
>CAZHVE010000140.1:0-2491 GCA_964535705.1 uncultured Flavobacterium sp. | reverse complement strand
ACCAGATTACTTTCAAACCCTTTTCGCAACAAATAATCACAAAACTTTTTCTGTTTTTTTAATGCATTCGTTTCGCGGATGGAGGCCCAATGCCTTTCGGCCAATGCGTGAAAAGTGTCCAGATATTCATCGGGAGTGATTTCTTGTAGCGCTTTATTGATAAGGGATTGCGTTATTTTTTTAAACTTCAATTCGTTACTAATCCTGATTTTCCCCCAATGTTTGATGCGGTGCTTTCCTCTGGCAAAACTGCAGGCAAAACGTTCTTCGTTTAGGAAATTGGAAGCGATGAGATGCACCATTAGTCCATCAATTTCTTCCGGATCCATCTTCATGCTGCGCAACTTGGCCACCACTTCCTCGTGACAACGTTCTTGATAGGAACAAAAATATTCAATCTTCAGGGTGGCTTCTTTTAGGGAAGAAATGGGTTTCATGAGTTGGTTTTTCAATATTTTTTAGTATTCTCTAGGGTTTCCAGATGCAAAAAATTTAAATAATGGTAATTCAACTGATTTATAGGTCTGTCACCGATTGCATTCTATTTTTTTGACAAATTTTTCATAAATTGTATAGTGTTATATAACTCATTTTCAGTGGCTTATATTGCATCGAAATAGCATCCCCATGCTATTTGTTTTTTTGGATTTTGCAGTCCAATCGCTTTTAAATTTTGCAAAATAAAGCTTGTTTTTTTAAGGATTCCACAACTATTAAAAATAACAGTATGCAACACAAACTCTATAATTCATTGAAAAATAATTCAACGACGCTAAAGATATTAAAACTTCGGTTACCATTCTTTATCCTGTTGCATTTGTTGTTTGGTTTAGCTGCCATAGGGCAGGTGAGTGGGGATTATCGCTCTACGAACACAGGGGCTGCCGTTTCGCCCTATTATTGGAATTTAAACACCAGCTGGGAATATTACAATGGCGCTGGTTGGATTCCCGCCACGAACTATCCTGGGGAAATTTCAGGGACTGGGGCGGTTTTGATTCGGACTGGGGATATAATAAATATTGGCAGCGCAGGGATCTCAACTCAATCAATGGGAACACTTACCATTAGCGGCTCATTGGTTTTGACAGGCATTAACACCGGAACCAATGGCACTGATTTTTTCTTTAACACTCAAACAATAATTGTGACACCATTGCTTGGGACAATTATATTTAATAACAAAGTGAACTTGAAATTGCCGACAACGGCAACACTTCAAGTAAAATTAGACTTGACGCCTAACCCAGATTATTATGGACTTGTTGGAGATTGCAACCACAATCAAGATATTTATATTGGCGCTGATGTCTATGCTTATTGTAATGGTGGAGGATCGACAGATCTTACCTTTCTTCAGGTGATGACCGGAGGCGGAACGCCAAATGCGATTGCAACTTCCAATGCTCCGGTTTGTCAGGGTAGTCCAATTAATTTGTTTGGCAGTTACTCCGGAGTTCAAGGAGCCACCGCTACCTATAGTTGGTCAATTGTCAACCCTTTGGGGGTCACTACTACAATGACGGCACAGAATCCCACTATTAGTGCTGCCGTTTCGGGAACCTATGCGATTACTCTCACCTATAGCGCCACTTACAATGGCAATACTTATTCTAATTCTGAAACAATTACAGTACTGGTGAATGCAGTGCCAATACTAACTACTCCGCCTAGTAACCAATTGGATTGTGAGGGAAGCATCGTTAGTTTTAATGTTGTTGCCATTGGGGCAGGACTGACTTATGTATGGCAGCGTAAATTGCCTGCTGATGCTAGTTTTAATGCCATTCCAGCAGAAACAAACGTAAGTTATCCAACACCGGATAAAATCAGACTTCAGAATGTAGGAAGCGCTCAATTCCCTAACGGCACACAATTTCAGGTTGTAGTTTCGAATAGCAGCGGTTGTAGTGTTACTTCCGCCGCCGCGACACTTTCGGTTAACGAAATAATCGACATTTTACCAAATGCAACCGCTGTGACCCAATGTTATGGAACGAATTATTCCTATACGGTTTCGACCTCCTATCCCACTAATGTGGTTACTTACCAATGGAAAAGTTCTATAGCTTCAGGCACGTGGAATGTCGTAATGGATGGGCCCCATTTTTCAGGGGCAACTACCGCCACATTGAATATAATTAATGGAACCCCATCAGAATCTGCCGAATACCGGGTTTACATCACCTTTCGTTCCTCGGGTACCGATTGTAGTGTTACGAGTGCTTCTAGAATCAGGGAGTTGACTTTTCTTCCTTTGTTGCTTACTCCTGAAGCGGTGGCCACACATCCTACTTGCAGTACAGCTACTGGTACAATAATGGTAGCCATACAAAACGCTACCGATACGTATAGTTTTGATAATGGGGCCAGTTACCAAGGCAATACTAATATCAAATCAGGATTAGCGACGGGAAATTACAATGTCGTTATCAAAAATAAAGGAGGTTGTGTTTCGGCTGCGGTTTCAAAAGGAATTAATGCACCGCCA
>CAZHVE010000139.1:0-2494 GCA_964535705.1 uncultured Flavobacterium sp. | reverse complement strand
AAGACGTATTTCCATGAAAATAGCCATTTTGGGAACTAGGGGTATTCCAAATCATTATTCTGGTTTTGAACAATTTGCCGAATTTTTTTCAGTATTTTTAGTAAATCAAGGTCATGAAGTCTATGTATATAATTCTCACAACCATCTTTATCAGGAAAAAACGTTTAAGGGTGTAAATATTATTCACCAATATGACCCTGAATATAAATTGGGAACTTTTGGCCAGTTTTTATACGACTTCAATTGTATAATCGATTCTCGTAAGCGCGATTTTGATATTATTTTGCAATTGGGTTACACTAGTAATTCGATTTGGTTTTTTCTATTGCCTAAAAAACCAATTATAATAACCAATATGGATGGATTGGAATGGAAACGTTCCAAGTATTCTAAACCAGTACAACAATTCTTAAAATTTGCGGAACTGTTGGCGGTCAAAAGCAGCGATTATTTAATATCAGATTCGTTAGGTATCCAAAAATATTTAAAAGAAAAATACAAAATTGACTCTACTTACATTCCTTATGGCGCAACAGTCTTTGAAGATCCAGATGAAGAATTATTGAAGGAATACAAAGTGACTAAGAGCAATTATAACATGATTATGGCTCGTTTTGAACCGGAAAACAATATTGAAACCGTTCTCGATGGAATTGTTTTGTGTGGAGAAGAAACCACAGTTCTAGTTGTAGGAAACCACAACACAAAATATGGAGATTATCTTAAAGAAAAATTCAGTGTTAATAAAGCAATCCGTTTTATTGGAGCGGAATTCAACATCAACAAGCTCAATAATTTGAGGTATTTTTCTAATTTTTATTTTCACGGTCATTCGGTTGGTGGTACGAATCCCTCTTTACTTGAAGCAATGGCGTCTAAAGCATTTATAATTGCCCACAACAATCATTTTAATAAAGCAATCCTAAAAGAGAATGGCTATTATTTTTCTAACCCAATAGAGGTGAAAAATATGCTGCAAGATGTCAAAAAAAGTGATAACTTGCCATTCATTCAAAACAATTTTGAGGCGATTGAACATGAATTTAATTGGAACAAAATCAATGGAGCATACCTTCAATTATTTGAAAAATCTTTTTCAGGAAATCAAATCTGAAACGAAGCAAAATCCTCTTTTCTTAGCGCTTATTCTCGTTTTAATTTCCATTCCCCTTGGGTATGCAATTGGCGGAATTGCTGTCGGATTTTATGTATTTATAACACTTATTACCTTCAAAAAAGAGAATTTCAGTATTGATAAAAAATTAATTTTACCCATTCTTTTATACTTGTTAATGTTAGTTTCTTTAGTTTGGAGCTATGACATCAATGCCACTTTCAAAGCGCTTTCAAAAACACTTCCTTTGTTTGTAATTCCGTTTTGTTTTATGATTTCCCCCAAGTTTTCCAATCTTCAAAGACAAAAAATAATTTCATATTACAGTTATGGAATGTTGCTGTTTATATTATATTATTTAGTTAAAGCAGTAATCCGTTTTGCAGTAAACCATAACACAAATGTTTTTTTCTATCATGAATTAGTGACTGAAGATGTTAATGCCATTCACGTATCACTCTATATGGCATTCGCAGGCATTTATTTCATAACAAAATTTCAGAAATCGGTACTTGATAAAATAGCAATTGCGATAATAGCTGTTTTTTTGGTTTTGTTATCTTCAAAAAACATTAGTGTCATTTTTTTTGGATTAGTTCTCGTGTTTTATTTGAGATATTATAAATCGTCAACAAAAATAAAATCACTAAAAATAGCACTTTTTTTATTCTTATTTTTAGCAATAGCATTTACAGGAAAAATAAAAGACAGATTTCTGATTGAGTACTACTCAAACGTCTCAGAAAACAGCTTGAATCAGGAAACAGGGAATGCAGATGGCGAAGTGCATAATGTAAGTATATATGAAGCATGGAATAAAAGTAAGTTTTCTCCGAATGATTTTTTTAATGGGACTGCATTTCGTGTTTATCAAGCTCGTTTGTTTTTTGAATTTCTTGTAGAGGAGCCAATTTTTTGGAAAGGATTTGGATTGAATGCCTCACAAAAAATGTTGATTGAAAAAGAAAAAAAATATAATTTATACAATGGATATGGTAATTTTAATTTTCACAACCAATATATTCAAACTTTCGCTGAATTGGGGATTTTCGGATTTCTATTATTACTAATCATGGTGCTATTAAATATAAAAAACGCAATAAAAACAAAAAATTTTGTATCTATTTCTTTTGCAGTTCTAATGATAAGTTTATTTTTGACCGAATCCTTCTTGTCTCGGCAAAGAGGAATTGTATTTTTCGCGACACTATATTGCCTTTTTAATTTAGAACCGAGGAATAATAAAAGTTAATAATTTAACAATATATAATTAGACATTTCGTTGTTACAATACTAAAAATACGATCCAATATAAATAAAACTTTACATGAAAAGAATTTTAATTACGGGAGCCGCTGGGTTTTTAGGCTCTCACCTGTG
>CAZHVE010000138.1:0-2506 GCA_964535705.1 uncultured Flavobacterium sp. | reverse complement strand
AATCCAACCCAAGTATTGCCAATCCAAAAAACACCGGCAGCTAAGAGTGCTGATTTGGCAATTCCAATAAGTGGTGACGCCCCAAATGCTAATCCCCCTTCAAAGCCATAAATTATGTTTGACAAAAAGCCAAAATCATACACTGATCTTTTAGGAAAGACAAACAGGATTGTTGAAGGAACAATAATCAAGGGCGATATTATTTCTCAAGCTGACTTTAGATTGGATGGCGAATTAATAGGAAATTTTCAATCCAAAGGGAAAATAGTCATTGGCCCTCAAGGAAGTGTAACGGGAAACATTAGCTGCAAAAATGCTGATATCGAAGGCAAATATCACGGTAAGATTACCGTAGCCGAAATATTGAATGTAAAGCATAAAGCCAGTATTTATGGCGAGGTAATCTGCGGAAAATTATCCGTGGAACCCGGCGCTGACTTTAGTGCATCTTGTATGATGAAGACCATTTCTAAAAACCACATTGCAAATGACGGACAATCAAAACCCGAAGAAGCAAAACAATAATAAGTGGCTCGCTCTTATTAATATTCCCATCCAAATGGGAGCAATCATATTTCTGTTTTCGTATTTTGGAAATTGGTTGGACGAGAAATACCCAAATCCACATCATATTTATGTCAAAATTATGACGTTAGTTGGAGTTGCCATCGCATTTTACAATATCAATAGACAACTGAAAGAGATTAACAAATCGACATAATAACCAAATGAATTTAAAAAAATACCAACCTATTCTTGAAGTTTTATTCCTTTCAATGCTGGTTTATCTTGTACACAAGTTATTTTTTTTACTCAACGATAATAATCCGAAGTTTCAGGGTTTTCATTTTCCAATAGAAATTGTCTACGGATTTTTCTTTTTTTGCTCGCTAATTATTCTCCTTATATTAATCAAGGTTAAAACCAAAAATATTGACAATGTGGGCTACACTTTTTTATTGCTGACTTGTATAAAGATGGCGATTTCTTACACTGTTTTGTCCCCGATACTACATTCCGGAAATCCGAATGTAAGAATCGAAAAAGTTAATTTTTTTATCATATTTGCTTTGTTTTTAGCAATAGAGACTATTGTAACCGTCCGGATTTTAAACAATAAGCAATAAATTCCTCTTAAAAAGACAATTCCTTCTATTTTTTTTATTTATTGCTTTTGGCATATTAATTTAAAATGTACCTTTGCACCCAATTTGAGAAAGAAAAAATTAAGATAATTAATAGTTATGGTGATTTCAAACAAACCACTTCAATTTATAATAGCGATTTTAATAGCCTGTCTTCCAATAGTTGGTTTTGCAAATACACCAGAGGAAAACACACCCGCACATACTGAAACAACAGCTGTTGCAAACGAAGTTGCTCCTAAAGCGGAAGAAGAAACTTCAGCAATTAAAGAACAGATAAAAGAAGTTATTGGTCACCACGTTTTAGATGGTCATGAATTTTCTCTTTTTGCAGACGAAGCAACTGGAGCTCATTACGGATTTCCACTACCAATCATTCTTTGGGATAATGGGGTTCACATTTTTTCTTCTGATAAATTCGAACACGGAGAAGCCGTTGCGGAATCTAATGGAAATTTCTACAAATTACACCACGAAAAAATATACAAAACCGATGCTGCAGGGACTTTAACTGAAGAGCACGGTCATCCAACAAATGTAAAACCAATAGATTTATCAATCACAAAAGGAGTTTTGACCATAATGGTTGTAGCTTTATTAATGTTTTTATTGTTTACCAGTTTAGCTAAATCGTATGCTAAAAACGGAGGAATTTCTTCTGGTTTTGGAAGACTTTTTGAACCAATCGTATTGTACATTCGTGACGAAATTGCTATTCCAAACATTGGCGAAAAGCACTATAAAAGATATATGAGTTATTTATTGACCATCTTTTTCTTTGTATGGTTCTTGAATATCTTTGGTTTGACTCCACTTGGAATCAACGTTACCGGAAATATCGCCATCACTTTTGGATTAGCGGTAATCACATTTATTATTACAAATCTCACGGCAAACAAAAATTATTGGGGACACATTTTCTGGATGCCAGGTGTGCCAACTCCTATGAAAGTAATTTTGGCGCCAATAGAATTGTTGGGGGTATTTATTAAGCCATTTGCGTTGATGATCCGTTTGTATGCCAATATTTTTGCGGGACACATCGTATTGATGAGTTTGATTGGATTGATATTTATTTTCAAAAGTTGGTTGGGAAGCAGCTTGTCCTTTATGTTGTCATTCGCTATTTCAATTATCGAAATATTAGTTGCATTATTACAAGCCTATATTTTTACAATGTTATCGGCATTGTATTTTGGATCGGCGGTTGAGGAGCATCATCACGAAGAAGCTCATCATTAAGTTAGAAATTAGAAATATGAAGTTAGAAATTTATTCTAACCTCTAATTTCTGACCTCTAACCTTAAATTGAATGTTTAATTTTTAATACATATTTTTATGGAAATTCCTAAAATCGTTG
>CAZHVE010000137.1:0-2608 GCA_964535705.1 uncultured Flavobacterium sp. | reverse complement strand
GGAGCAATAACAGATTATTCAAAAGCTATTGAAATTGAATCGAATGATGGTCGTTTTTATTACAATAGAGGACTTGCCAAAGGAAAATCAAATGACAACCCAGGTGCGATTGCTGATTACACCAAAGCGATTGAGTTGAATTCTAATAATATAAATGCTTATTTTAATCGAGGCATTGTCAAAGGGAAAATGGAAGACTATGAAGGCGCTATAATAGATTTTTCTGCTGCTTTAACATTGAATCCAAATGATAGCGATTCATATTTTGTAAGGGGTGATACTCACCACAACCTCGGGCAAACTGACAAAGCCTGTCTGGACTGGCTTAAAGCGAAAGAATTAGGCGACACCGAAGCTTCTAGCAAAATTGCCAAATATTGTAATTGAAATCTTTTCCTTTGACTCGATAAAGGGCATTACTGTATATCATGAGAATTTCATGGCTTTAACTTGAGTTATCAGGATTTTTTTGAATAATTTAAAATTTTTACTCCAAATGAAAAAATTACCAATCTTATTACTACTATGTATCTGTTTCAATTTTTATGGGCAAACTGCTGAAGAGTATTATAAAAGTGGACTTGCTAAGGCTGAAACTAATGATTTTCTTGGCGCCATAAACGATTATTCCAAAAGTATTGAATTGGAACCCAATTATAGTGGTACCTATTACAATAGAGGTCTCGCTAAAGATAATTTAGAAAACTACGAAGCGGCACTGGTAGATTATTCTAAAGCAATCGAATTAGACCCCAATTATGGTGATGCTTATTTTAATAGAGCTGTAGTAAAACGCATAATGGGTGATGCCAAAGGGGCTATTTCGGATTACTCCAAATCTGATGAGTTGAAACCAAATGAAAGTGATGTTTTTTTAGGCATAGGGTTAGTTAAGTATGATTTAGAGGATTATCAAGGGGCGATTACTTATTATACTAAGGCTATCGAGTTAAATCCAAATGATATAAAAGCCTATAATAATCGAGGCTTAGCTAAATCCGAAATAGGTGACAATAAAGGAGCTATTGCTGATTATACCAAGTCTATAGAGTTGAATCCGGATAATATAAACTCATATTTTAATAGAGGCAATGTCAAAGGGAAAATGGAAGATTATGAAGGTGCTATAATAGATTATACTGCAGCTATAACATTGAATCCAAATGATAGCGATTCGTATTTTGTTAGGGGGGATACTCAACACAACCTCGGGCAAACTGACAAAGCCTGTTTAGACTGGCGAAAAGCGCAAGAATTAGGCAATACAGATGCCGTAGCTAGGATTTCGAAATATTGCAATTGAAATTTATTTCATTAATACGATAAAGGGCATTACTATAAATCACGAGACTTTTTATGTTATTGACTCGAGTTGTCAGGATTTTTTTAAATAATATTTACTCCAAATGTGGGAAACCGTAAACTTATTTATTTGCAATTAATTAAGTTTGTATTTTAACTAAAAAAATCATCTTAAACTAACAAGTTTTTTGTTGAATTAAGTTGTAAGGATTTTTTTTGCTTTACGGCTGAATTTCAGTTTTAAAGTTATTTGTTTATTCATTTTATTACTTTTACAACACACACCTTTGATTAAATTAAAGCATCTATAAGTTAATAAACTACAAATTTTAATACGTTTTATCTAATGAAAAAAATATTTTCTTTAGCATTTTTTTATACAACATTATCGTTTTCTCAAACTGCGAAGGATTTTTTGATTCATGATAATGATAAAATTTTTCATTCCTCATTAACTGATGTTATTGCTGAAAGTAAAAATTATGGATATAACCTTGAAAGAAACGATAAAGAGGATTATATTTTTGAAGATGGGTTGTTTAAATTCCTTGTTTTATCAAAAAAAATTGATAGTCCTTATGACGAGGGGTTTCCAGATTATTCATTAGGGTATATATTTAAAAAGTATTATTTTACAAAGTCAAATATAATTGAAGATTATCCTTGGAAAATCGAAACAGAGATTCGATTACTTCAATATTCTAATGTATCCGCAACTCAAATAAAGAATTATTATTATAAAATAGTTGGCGATATTGTTCGTAATAATATGAAAAATAATTATATAACATCAAAAACTTCTACCAAACTAAATTTTAAAAGTATAACGGGTCAATATTATGACATAGGTAAGGAATCTACTATTGAAAAACCTTGTCCAGATAATGAAAAAGATAAAGATAAAGATTGCATTAGTGGATGTAATTTATTTTTAAGCGGTGAATCTTTTGGTACTATACAAGGAAATAATAATTCAATGATTAATTGTTATTATTTGACTTTTTCTTTTAAAGACAAAGGAATGACTAAACTGTTTGAAAATTCAAATGTACTTGTATCAAACTCAAACAATTCAATTAACAACATCCGATTTACAATTGGAAATCAAGATATGAGAAAAATTAATCAATATGATTTAGAGGCTATGGTTAAGTTTTTTTTAGAGGATTGCATAAAATTTAATATAAAAGTACCTGAAATCAAGACCCTTAATGCAACATTTGAACCGTTGGAAGGTGATGCCATTGCTCTTTCTTCTGCTTTTGGCGACGATTTTTTAATTAAAATAAAAGTCGATCCTGAGAAG
>CAZHVE010000136.1:0-2712 GCA_964535705.1 uncultured Flavobacterium sp. | reverse complement strand
GGAAAAAGTATCTTCAAAAATAGGCGGGTCATCATCATCCATCCAAGCAATCCATTTATAACCTTCTGCAGATAAAATTTCCAAACCTTTTTTGGCAGCACCTGCAGGTCCTGAATTATAACCAACCGCAAAATAATCGATTGAATTATCAGGAAATTTTGAAACTAATACAGCTGCACTTTTTTCAGGATCATTATCCACAATAAGTATTTTTTGGGGTGGACAAGATTGATTCAGCAAAGCCTTAATAGTACTTTCTAAAGTAGCTACTCTCTGGTAGGTCATGATAAATGCCGCAAAGTTTAAACTTTCGTTCATTGTTGTTTCCAAATTTTTTTGCCAAAAAAAGGAAAGCTAGCAATCATGAATCGAGCTAAAGATTTCAATTTCAACATATCAATTATATAGGCTTTCCAAAAATAAATTCTTGCATCGCCCCAAATTCCTAATTTAGCAGAAGCTACCGCAATATTTTGATAATACAATCTCAATAAAACTGGGCGTTTATTAAACAAATTGGAATGTTTTTTTATGATATACAAATTGGAATCAATTGTATTTTTTAAATTTCTACTCCCTCCGTTTAACGATTCAAAATAGGTGAAATTGTAGTTATCAATTATTCCAATACTCAACTTTTCTGAATCCAACCGAAACCTTAATTCCACATTTTCGCCAAATTTCATATTTTCATCAAACAGGCCCACCCTTAAAAAAACATCTTTTTTGATTGCCCATGAACCAGCCGCACTATTTCCTTTAATTTTCTTGTTTTTATATGGACTCAAGGCAGAAACCAAATACTCACTTGAATCTTGTTTGACTACTTTCATACTACAAAACAACCATTCCTTATTTTGAATGGCTAAATCATAAAAATCTTGAAGCCAAGACTTTTCCACGGTATCATCACTATCCAAAAAAATCAAAAACTCCCCCTCGGTCTGCTTTGCTCCAGTATTTCGGGCTGCACAAACTCCCGCATTATTTTGATAAATATATTTTATCCTAGAATCATTAAACTCTTGTATTGTTGATTTTGTATTATCTGTTGATCCATCATCGACAATTAGTATTTCAAAATCCTGAAATGTTTGCTCCAGAACTCCTTGAATTGCTCTGTTAATAATAGGAGCTCTGTTATAAGAGGGAATTATAATACTAAAATAGGGCATTGTAGATTTTTTAATAATTTTTAAGAAACTTTTTATAATTAGCCTATTTTTTTTGATTTAAGTTGCTTTTACATTAAATCAAAAACTTTAAATTAAAGTAAAAAATCTTCTATATTTTCTCTATGTATGATTTGAAATTGGCTTCCTTTATAGGTTTCTAAAAACAATTTAGGTGTTTTGGTTTTCGCTTTTGGATTCCACTTGAATTCATAAGCTGTTAATTGTCCGTTTTGTTCTTCTATACAATCAATTTCTTTTTGATCTTTAGTTCGCCAATACCAGGAATTAACCCACTTTTGTTCATAATGCAGGATTTTCATTCTTTCAGAGATGACAAAATTTTCCCATAAAGCCCCGACATCTTGTCTTAACTCCACTTGATTAAAATTAGCAATCAAGGCATTTCGAATTCCATTGTCATAAAAATAAATTTTTCGGCTTCGTTTAAGTTCAGAGCGAAGATTTCGGCTAAAGGACCCTAAACGAAATACTATAAAGGTTTGTTCCAATAGAACAATATATTTTTCGACCGTTTTTGAATCCAGTCCGCACAATTGTGACAATTCATTATAAGACACCTGTGAACCCACCTGAAAAGCTAAACCTTGCAACAATTTCAAAAGCCCGTCCGGTTTTTTTATTTGCTCTAATAAAAGAACGTCTTTGTATAAATAACTATCCGATAATTGCTTTAGGATTTCTTTCTCATTACCGCTATTATTAATTACATCAGGATAATAACCGTACACCATGCGATGTGGCAACATTCGCTTTTCTTCCAGTAAACCATGATGCTTTACCATTTCGCCAAAAGATATGGGGTACATTTTGTACTCCCATTTGCGTCCTGTTAAGGGTTCATTTATTTTATTGGCTAATTCAAATGCGGAACTACCGGTAACCACTAATTGAACATCTGGAATTTGATCGGTTATTAATTTCATCCGCAATCCAATGTCAGCGATACGTTGCGCTTCATCAATGACAATCGTTTTCTTATTTCCAAAAATTGTTCTTAAACGAGTCGCAGAAATACTAGAAAAAAGGGCTTGTACATCAATTTCATCCCCATTCAACCATAACACATCAACCGAATTTCCAAATAACTTTTTTAACAAGGTTGTTTTACCCACTTGTCTAGCCCCCAATAAAACAATAGCTTTACCCGTATTCAGTTTGCTTTTTACTATTTCTTCAAGTACTCTTTCTACCATAGCGTATCAAATAAAAAACAAATGTACCATTTTTGAGCTTAACATTCCTCAAAAGTTGCAACTTTTAAGGATTACATTCCTTAAAAGTTGCAACTTTTAGGGATTTACAGATTGTAATACAATGAAAAAATATGAATAGCACTCTTTACAATTAGGAGCTCTATTATTAAGAGTAAATAATTATACTAAATAGGGCATTATAACTTTTTAAATTTTGCAATTAGTGCTTGAAAACTATTCTTAATAAACACTAAAACAAAAGGCTTTGTAAGAACTTTAGATTGGAAAACTGATATTTTTCTAACAAGAATTAATAGATTAAA
>CAZHVE010000135.1:0-2794 GCA_964535705.1 uncultured Flavobacterium sp. | reverse complement strand
TTCTCCCTTTAGAGGCCAGATTGTCCCAACTGAAAATAAAGGTACTTGCCGGAATTTTTAGTTGTTGCGCAGCATATAAAATTGGAGCTACATACGGTGGTCTTTGATGTGTAAAAAAGAGATGGGTTGGTTGATCTTGCTCTAATAATTGAATATACGATTTTGTGACTTTATTTCGAGAAAACGATAAGAATTGCAATTTTTCGACCAGTAATATACTGGCTTCAGAATGGATAAAACGAGTGCCTAAATAAATCAGTTTAGTCAGCAATGCTCTAAGAGAATGGGTAGAAGGATAACCCAAATCTAAATTATCTTTAATCCCAAAAAAGGACTGATGCTTTTGCATATGTGCTACCTCTTTCCATTTTCTAAAAAACCAGGTCGCCTTCGATTCTATAAAAACATCTAATTCTTTGATGGTTACTTTAGGTTCTGCAATAGAATGAAAAGCACTACTAGGCAAACCCGAATAAATGACTATTTGTTCAAATTCTTTAGATGCTTCTGCAATAAAATCACTCATGATGAAATTGCGAAATCCCACTCCATCTGTTATAACTATTCCTAGTTTTCTCATTTTTTTCTCATACTAAAATAAAATTGTTTATTGTTTTTTCAGCAACACTTGATCTGCAAAGATTGTTGTAAATCGTTTCGCTCCGCTATCATTCAAATGATTGCAATTTACAAACATCTTATCATCGGTAATCGCTTGGGAAAAATCAATATAACCCGGTATTTTAGTTTTTAATTTTGTTGTAAAATCCTTATTTTCGTTGTCTTTACAAAATGGAGCACAATAGAATTTTACTCGCATCTTATTTTGTTTTACAAAAGATTGGATACTATCAAAAGTGCTATTTTTGCCTAGACAGTTTGAAGGCAAAGAACCCGTTAATTTATTTGAATTTCCATTTATTGCGCCATAACCCTGATTAGGAAAGATATTTGTTTTTTTGTTTACCAAATTAGCAAAAATTTCTCTGAATCCTATTTTTAAATCATTATTGCAATACCTGTAAAAAGGAACGTAATAATTAGCCCAAGGACTTTCAACATAGCAATCATTATATTGTTTTATAATTTTATTTTCTCTAGTAAATGGAGTTATTTGATATTGAAATATATTAGAATGACCACCCATATTAAAAATGTAATCTACTTGAATAAAAATCGTTTCATATTGAATATTGTATGCTTTAACTAATTGCAAAATTGTATAAATATCAGCTAATTTAGCAGCTTGAAAACCAAGATTAATAGCGTTTTTTCCTGTTTTTTGATATAGTACAGAAGGTACAATTCCGTTTTCTACTCTAGAAGAACCTATAAAAATATAATCCTTTTTTTTATTTTTTAAACTTCTTAAATATTGAAATTTAGTTCTAGGATAGGAGTTTTCATAAATATTGGTGTATACTAAATCCAACACCAACATCACTGTCAGAATAACTAGGAAACTTCCAATCATATATATACTAAATTTTTTCATCTAAAACTGAAAATAAATAAAATCGGTTGGGTTAGAATATACTCCAAAAATCAGAATAGCCAGTATTGCAACGATTGCTTTTAGAGATACTAATTTCCCTGAAATAGGATGTTCTTTTTCGCGAGAGTTCCATTCGATAATAATAAAAAGAATTACCATCAAAAGGAATTCAGCCGTGTATCTTTCAAAATCTAAATACTGTATTTTACCCTCAAAATTAAATTGAAACATTCTTTTTATATACAAGAAAGCCTCTGAAACGTTTTTAGCTCTAAAAAATATCCAAGCTAAAGTGGTGAGACAAAATGTAAATAACATAGCCGAAAATTCTTTGAATGTAGGTAATGATTTTCCCTTAGCAACAGTTTCTATATTATTTCTATTGTTTTGAGTTATCAAAAGAGGAATGAAAAATAGAGCGTGTAGAGCACCCCAAACTATAAATGTCCAATTGGCACCATGCCAAAAACCACTAATTAAGAAAATAATAAAAGTATTTCTTATTTTCATTAACATTCCTACTCGACTACCTCCTAATGGAATATACAAATAATCCCGAAACCAAGATGATAAGGAAATATGCCAACGCCGCCAAAACTCGGCTATATCTCTAGAAAAATAAGGATAATTAAAATTTCGCAATAAATCAATTCCAAATAGTTTTGATGTACCTAAAGCAATGTCCGAATACCCACTAAAATCCCCATAGATTTGAAACGAAAAATAAATTGCTCCTAAAACTAAAGACATCGAATTCATAGATTCATAATTCTCAAAAATACTATTGGCATACAAAGCACAATTATCCGCAATAACCACTTTTTTAAACAATCCCCATATAATTTGATGAACTCCATCGATTGCCTTATTGTAATCAAAAACCCGCTTCTTTTTTATTTGTGGTAATAAATGTGTGGCTCGCTCTATAGGACCAGCAACTAACAAAGGAAAAAAACTAACAAAAAGCGAATAGGTAATGATGTTTCTTTCAGCTACGATTCTGCCCTTATAAATATCAATCACATACGACAAACCGTGAAAAGTATAAAAAGAAATACCAACAGGTAATATCACTTTCAGCGTCCAAAAATTAGTTTGTATTCCTATTCCTGACAAAGCTGTGGCAAAAGAATCGGCAAAGAAATTATAATATTTAAAAACGCCTAGAAAACCTAAATTAATGATGACACTCAACCAAAACCATGTCTTTTTTTGACTTTTAGATTGAGATTCCTCCATTTTTATTCCCGTGAAATAATCTAAGGCGGTACAAAAAAGCAAGAGAAACAAAAAACGCCA
>CAZHVE010000134.1:0-2830 GCA_964535705.1 uncultured Flavobacterium sp. | reverse complement strand
ATACTTTGCGTATGTCAATGAACATCAATCGTGTGTTCAAATTAGTAGATACTTGCGCCGCTGAATTTGTGGCAAAAACCCCTTACTTTTACTCCACTTTTGAAGCCGAAATTGAAAAAGCCAACGGTGAACGCTACGTACACAACGAAAGTATTGTAACGGATAAGAAAAAAGTCATCGTTTTAGGTTCAGGTCCAAATCGTATTGGACAAGGAATTGAGTTTGATTATTCGTGTGTTCATGGCGTTTTGGCAGCCAAAGAATGTGGTTATGAAACTATTATGATTAATTGTAATCCAGAGACGGTTTCGACCGATTTTGATACAGCAGATAAATTGTATTTCGAGCCTGTATTTTGGGAACACATTTATGATATTATCCAGCATGAAAAGCCAGAAGGCGTTATTGTACAACTTGGTGGTCAAACCGCTTTGAAAATTGCGGAGAAATTAGCCAAATACGGAATTAAAATTATTGGAACTAGTTTTGATGCTTTGGACTTAGCCGAGGACAGAGGTCGTTTTTCTGAACTTTTGACCGAATTGAAAATTCCTTTTCCAAAATTTGGAATTGCAGAAACGGCTGACGAAGCCTCTGCTTTGGCAGACACTTTAGACTTCCCTTTATTGATTCGTCCTTCTTATGTTTTAGGTGGTCAAGGAATGAAAATTGTGATCAACAAACAAGAATTAGAAGAACACGTTATTAATTTATTGAAACAAATTCCAGGAAATAAATTGCTTTTAGATCATTATTTAGACGGTGCCATTGAAGCCGAAGCCGACGCCATTTGTGATGGAGAAAATGTCTATATCATTGGAATAATGGAACACATCGAACCTTGTGGTGTCCATTCTGGCGACAGTAATGCGACTTTGCCACCATTCAACTTGGGTGAATTTGTAATGACTCAGATAAAAGACCATACCAAAAAAATAGCCTTGGCATTAAGAACTGTGGGCTTAATCAATATTCAGTTTGCCATTAAAAACGATATTGTTTACATCATCGAAGCCAACCCTAGAGCCTCTCGTACTGTACCATTTATTGCAAAAGCCTATAACGAACCGTATGTGAATTATGCTACTAAAGTGATGTTAGGACATAATAAAGTAACCGATTTCAAATTTAATCCGCAATTAAAAGGATATGCCATTAAGCAGCCTGTTTTCTCTTTTAGCAAGTTTCATAATGTGAATAAGGCATTAGGGCCTGAAATGAAGTCAACTGGAGAAAGCATCTTGTTTATTGATGATTTGAAAGACGATCAGTTTTATGAATTGTACAGTAGAAGAAAAATGTATTTGAGCAAATAATATACCTTCAGTATAAATTATAAAGAGGCTGTCTTTGTAGGACAGCCTCTTTTTTGATGTTTTTATTAAAGTGTTTTTTAATAAACAGAAAAATAATTAATTCTTTTACCAGTGTAATTATCTTCAGAATCACTGTAAAAACGAAAAACTAATTTTTGAGTTGAATATTGGTAGAGTCTATTGGTCAAAGAAGTTGTAGAAGTGCTTTTTAAGGTTGGTGCCCCTAACTGATTAATAATCATATCCATTGTAGTATTGTTGTTGTTTACTTTCCAACTATTCCCAATTTCATAAGGATAATTAGTATAAGTTATTTGTTGATTTGCACCATTTGTGTAATAATAATAGGAACTAAACATATCAATTTGATTAACTACTGAACTGCTTTTTGTAATTGTAAACTTAAGTCCTTTTGAACCGTACTGCCAATATTCAGACGTTCCAGAGGTAGAATCTGATTTATAATCAGGTTCTCCCAAAAGGCTTAATACCTTAGCGGAACCATCGTAATTAACTTTAATTCCTTCAACAGTAGTATAGTCTTTAACTCCGTGTTCGTGAAAATTTAATGTGATATTCTTGAATTCTTTGTTTGAGTTATTCGATAATTCTATATATATGTTTGCAGCTCCCGCTAATGTTGATTTTATTTCGTATAAAGTAGAGGTTGCTTTAGTTATAGTAACCGATGGATTGGTAGAAGACACAATTACATTTTCATAGCCCGTTCCATCAAAACTTAAATAAACAGTTTCTTCAGTATATAGAAATGTTTTACTGGCTGTTAAACTAGTGAATACTACATCAGGGTCTCCACCGCTATCTGAAGAACAAGAGATAGAAAGCATTGAAATTAAGCATAATGTAAGAATGCTTTTTGAAATTTTGTTGGTGATTTTTTTTTTCTCATTTTTTTAATAATTTTTTAAGATGTTTTGTTTGTTAAGAATTTCAAATGTAAGTAATATCATCTTAATAGTTTTACGGTTTTTTACATTTCGTCGAAACTATTGAATAAATGCTTGTTTTTTAATGCATTGTATGTAAAAATAAATAATTAAAATCTTGTTTAGATACTTAAAAGCTCCGTCGGGGCTTTTTTTATTCATATTTATGTTTAAGAGTAAAATTTGTTAAGTTTTATTAAAACGATTTTAGTATTCCGATGCGCGGTTTAAAGGATACTTCATTTTTATCGTTATTTCTATTTCTAATTTAATTGTCAGTTTGGATTTAGATGTTAATTCAATAAAGAGAAAATTAAATTTATTTTTCATAAAAATACGCTACAAAAACACATCAAAAATTTTTGTAAAATCCGATTTTTTTATATTGGGCGCTGTTATTTAGTTGATTATAAATAAAATATCAGTATCTCAATTAATAGGTGGTAAATTCAATATCACTTTTTTGTATAATTTTTTCGTAGGTTTAAAAAAAAATTAAAAATTTAACCTATTCAAAATGTCAAAATTTACCCCTTTCAATTTTCGTTCAGCACTAAATTATTTTAT
>CAZHVE010000133.1:0-2918 GCA_964535705.1 uncultured Flavobacterium sp. | reverse complement strand
CCAATTCAAAAAAAATACTTTTTAGTAAAATTTATTCTTTTTTAAAATCCATTGTATTCCCATAAAAAAAGCCCCTTCATTGCTGAAGAGGCTTTGGTATTTAAAGTTTTTTTAGTAATTATTTCTTAATCATTCGTAGCGTTTTCACTTTCGTGCCTTGGTTTACAATAACATTGTAAACACCCGATGGATAATTCCTGCCTAACGCTATCGAATTGGATTGCTCTTGACGACTTTCAATTAAACGTCCTGTTATATCATAAACCTGAATTCTTGTTATAGCTCCTTTAGCCGATGACTCAACTTCAATATTAAATACATTTGATGATGGGTTAGGATAAGCAACAACTGAAAATGCTGGTTCTGCATGCATCTCTTCATTTATCACTGCATCACCCATACGAGCAACACAAGATTTGTAGTATAGCACAACTGCTGCACTGTAAGCGTCAGGACAAGGAGCAACTGAAAATTTAGCCCTGTAGTAATTTGCACCAATTGAAGCCACATCAACAATATAACTAGCAGAAGCCGCACCATCAATTGTTGTCCAATTTATGTTATCGATAGAATGCTGCCAAGTGATATCACCAACATAACCTATCCCGACGGTCAAAGATTTAAAAGTACTGAAATTAATACATAACTGAGTTGTTGAAGTGTTGCCTGTCGGTGAAGTTACCCCTTTAGTAATTGATTTAGCCACCGCCTTATTTACCGATACAATATAAATAGTTGAATATAAAGTTGAACAGGCACCTATGGTGACTTTTGCCCTATAAGCAGTGGAAGCTGTAAGGTTTCCTGTACTGACACTTGAAGTTGTACCGGTCAGTGTTGACCAAGTTGCAAGTAATGGATCAGATAGCGTAAGATAATCTGTAGATTTTTGCCATACTATAGTCCCTGTCGAACCCGCTAATGTCAATGTTGTAGAACTTCCATAACAGATACTTGAACTTGAAGCAGAAATTGTTCCAGTTGTTGCTACAGTCCCATTTTGATACAATACCGGTGAGCTGTATACACTGGAGCATTGTCCGCTTGTTATCTTTGCCCTGAAGTAGGTATCAGCTGTAACATTTGTAATAATATACGTTGCTGCTTTACCTGTGGAAGTGGTTGTTGCAAATGTTGTTGCATTTGAAGGATTCATATAAACCCCTGATTGCAAATAAGGAGCTGTGTAGTAATTTTCCCCATTAGTAGAAAATTCCCATTGAATTGTCCCCGTGTAAGCTGCTAGTTTTATTGTTGAAACTGAACTCGAACATACCGTTCCACCACCAGTTATAGTGCCCGCCACGGATGTTTTGTCAACTAGAATGCTTTTAACAGCGGTGGTTGCAGTGGTACATGAATTAGAAACGATACACCTCACATAAAGTGAAGACAATGAGGATGCGGTTGCGTCATAAGTTGCGCTGGTTCCTACATTATTCCATATACTTCCTACGGCTGTTGAGCTTGTTGCGCTAGATTGCCATTGGTAGGAATTCCCTATAGCACCTATCAAGCTAAAAGTTATGGTGCTATTCAAACAAACGGTTGTTGTTGGGGTTGTAACACTTCCGGCTTTTGCAACTGGGATAACTGTTACTACATAAGGAACATTTGAGTAAGAAACGCAAGCTCCACTGGTGCTTTGCATTCTATAAGCTGTTGAAACGACTAAGTTTCCTGTACCTAATGTCCCGCCACCTGAACCATCAAAACTGATGGGTGTTGTTAAACTATTTACCATTGTAGTCCATGTCGCTGTTGAAGGAGAAGTAATATAGTTAGTTGATTTTTGCCATTTAACTATTCCTGATGTTCCTGCTACTGTTAGAGTAGTTCCATTTCCATAACATAAGCTGTTGGTTCCGGAAATTGTTCCCGAAAGTGCTGATTGACTAATGGTAACAGCAACCGAAGCACTAATTGCCGGGTCACAGGAACCATTAACAACCTTAACCCTATAATAGGTAGTAGCTGTTAAAGCAGGGGTAGTATATGAAGAACTATTAACCCCCCCGACATCTGTCCAGTCTATGTCAATTGCTGAATCCGTCGAAGAAGATTGCCATTGTACCGTTCCTGAGTGAGCACCCAAAGTCAATGTTTTTGTGTCACCTGAACAAACCGCTCCGGCGCCTGTAATTGTTCCGGCAATGGATTTTAAAACGGTTACTGCTATTTTGTTGGTGTAAACATCTGTAGAACAACTCACTTTTGCAAAATAATAGGCACTTCCTCCTGTTTTTGGTAAGGTTAAAGTGTTGGAAGTTTGCCCCCATATAGTACGATAGGTTCCCGTGGCAGAAATCGCATACATCCACTGGATATTTCCATATGAATTTATTAGCGTTAAAGAAATATCATTACTACCAGAGCAAACCGTAACACTGTTTTCAAAAGGATAATCAGAAGTTTCATCACTTCTAACACCAGATACATGACCTGCATCTGCCGCCCTTTCTGTTACGGTCACTGTAGCTGTAGCTGTAAGAGTACAAGGATCTATAGGATCAACTGTATAAGTGTATACTAAATCTACATTGCTCCAGACTCCTCCAACTTCTGGCGTTCCACCTAGTTGAGCAAATAATTCTGAATCGGTTGGGATTGTTCCTTCACAAACCGTTAGTACGCCATCTGTTCCAGCATTTGGAGCTGCTTGTTCGGTTAGCGTTACTGTGGCAGTTGCGTCAATAGAGCATGGGGAAGTTGCTGCTACGGTATAAGTATAAACTAAACCTACATTCGACCAAGTTCCACCTGCATCAGGTGTCCCACCTAATAGATCAAATAATTCTGAATCGGTTGGGATTGTTCCTTCACAAACCGTTAGTGTGCCATCTGTTCCTGCATCAGGTTGGGGTTGTTCGGTTACTGTCACGCTAGCTGTTGCGTCAGTGGCACAAGGTAGAGTGGCT
>CAZHVE010000132.1:0-2991 GCA_964535705.1 uncultured Flavobacterium sp. | reverse complement strand
CAACAAACTTTACGGCTAGCTTTGATGATTTTGTTATTTACCAAGGAAATCTTGACACCCTTACACCGAGTTCACCAGGAGCAATAACCGCTGCAGGAGCTTCAAATGGTGGTGCTAATGTAAGTTGGGGAGCAGCAACTAGTGTTGATGGCGGAGGCTATGTAGTAGTTCGTTATGCAACATCTGCTCCATCCGCATCTGATGATGTAGTGCAAAACGGTATTTATAAATTTAATAATACTATTGGTGCAGGCGTGGTTCGCTACACAGGTTCTGGAACTTCTTTTACAGATTCAGGCTTGAGTCCCGGAGTTAATTATTACTATAAAGTGTATACGGTAGATAAAGCATTCAATTACTCTGACGAAAATGTTAGTGGTGCTGTACAAGCATTGGCTACAACTTACTATTATAATGGAACAGGATTGTTAACCAATCTTGCTAGTTGGGACACGGATTTTGATGGAATTGGAACCACTCCTCCAACTAATTTTACTGACCCATCCCAAGTTTTTGAAATAAGAAATACAACTGCTGTAACTTTAGATGGTATTTGGACAATAGGTACTGATCCAGTAAACGGAACTAAAGTTCGTTTAGGAAATAGTACACCACAGGCAGCTGTTACCTTAACTTTAAATTCTGGAGCATCAATTGGTCCTAGTGGTACAGGAAATTTTGATGTTATGGCGCCAGTATCCGGAGGTCAAAAGATAATTTATAAAGGGACTACTGCCATTTCTTTTGGAAACATTTTTGATGATAACTTAGAGGTTACTTATGATGGTGTCACAATAAGCTCTGCTACTACAAAAAGTTTTGGAACGGTTTCTATTATCAATGGTTCAAATGTTACTTTTTCTGACAATCCAGTTATTAAAAATATAGTTGTAGATGCTACTTCAACCCTGGTGGCACCAACAAGTGCTTCCGCCTATATTACCATACCAGAAGGAGGATCACTTACTGTAAACGGAACAGTAAAAACCCCTAAACTAACAGGATTTATTTCAAGCAATGTGGGTACTCCAGGAGCTGCTTTTGGAGACTTTCAATTTATTGGCGCTGAAACTGTAACATTAGGAGCTAATAGTACAGTTGAATATGTTCGTACAGCAACAGGAGCTCAAATAGTAAATGCAAGAACAGATTATAAAAATCTAATCCTAAGTGGGTCAACACCAAAGACAATTAATGGCCCAACTACAATTGCTGGTACACTTACCGTTAATCAAGCTACAACGACAAGCGCAGTTACCTTAACTGGTAATGTAACGATTAATGGAACCGTCTCTTTTGTATTAGGTAAAATTACTACAGGAGTTCATACACTAACAATAGGGACTTCTGGAACTATCGCCGGAGCAGATCAAGCTACTGGATGGGTTGATGGTAATTTGAAAAAATTAAGTGCATCAAATACAAATCCATCCTATATTTATGCCATTGGAGACGCAACAAATTATTTACCATTAGAATTAACTTTCATAGGAAATACTTCAGCAGCTGGAGGGATTACAGCTAAAATGAATACAGGCGATTATGCCCAAATTGCTGACGCAAGTATAGATGCTACAAAAAGCGTAAACAGAAACTGGACTTTGACTAATGATGGTTTGACCGGTTTTGGTACCTATAGTGCAAAATTTGGTTATGCAAGCATATACAATGATGCAGTTGCAACACCTGCGAATTATGTAGTTCGTTTATACAATGGTTCGGCTTGGTCAATTGTTTCTACTACGGGAACTCCAACAGATATACTAACAACGGCTACTGGAATCACTGGATTTGGAGATTTTATTATTGGGGAATGTGTTTTTACGACAAATGGTAGTGCAACTATTTCGCAATGTGGAGGCTCTTATACATGGCCCGTAAATAATGTAACCTATACCGCTAGCACAACAGAAGTTGTTACAGTGGGTTGTAATACCGCAACATTGAATTTAACAATTAATCCATTAACAACCAATGGAGATGTGACCACTTCTATCTGTTCGGGAACTTCTTATACTTGGCCAGCAAATGGAGTTGTGTACACTACAGCTCAAACAGGGCTTACTTATACAGAAGGTTGTAACACGGCTACGTTGAATTTGACTATTACACCAAATACTACAAATGCTAGTGCAACTATTTTCCAAGTTGGAAGTTCTTACACATGGGCTACAGCTGATGGAGGAAATGGTCAAAATTATACTGCTAGTACTACTCAAACTGTTGTTACAGGATGTAATGTAGCTACCTTAAATTTGACTATTATCCCTACATCCTATGGGGTTTGTAAAGGAGCTACAGTAGCTTCTGCTACAGCAGGAACTCCATTTAAATTCTATAAGGATATTAACACTACTACTGCTGCCTATATTGGAACACAAAAGTTAGCTGCAACTACTTACTATGTTTCTAGTACTCCAGCAGGATTGGCAACTGACCCTAGATTTCCTGTAACCATAACGCTTAACAATTTACCGGCTACACCATCGGCTTTAACGTCTACGGAGTCAGGTCTTATCTGTAAATACATTGGTTCATCGATTCCAGTAACTTTCACGGCTGCTGCAACAGGTGCTAGTTCTTACATCTGGACTGCTCCAGAAGGAGCGGTTATAGTTCCTGACGGAGGTCAAGCTGATATTAGCTTTCAAAATGTAAGTGCAACACCAGGACCTATTGGTTCAGTTACCGTAAAAATAGTTGATGCTAACGGTTGTATTTCTTTACCAAAAGCGCTTGCATTGACTACGAAATTGCCAACGGCTCCAACCTCGTTGACGTTGACTAGTACGGATAATACTCCTCATTTTAAAGGAGCAGCAGTAGTTCCTGCAACTGTCCCTGTAAGTTATACTACAGTAGGACTAGATTCTTTACTTAAAATCACTAAAGTAGGGCCTTATATGGGAACTCAAACGGTATTTACTATGACAGCACCAGCAGCTGTTACAGCGGCAAGCTATCTTTGGACATTGCCTACGGGTGTGAATG
>CAZHVE010000131.1:0-3043 GCA_964535705.1 uncultured Flavobacterium sp. | reverse complement strand
TCTTTTTGTTCGTGAACTGCCAATTGAACAGATTGTTTCAATTCGTCCATTTTACGCAAGTGTTTCTTCCAAGCTTCATCCACAATCGCCAAAGTGATGTTTTTCTCGAAATCGGCAACCAATTGATTTCCTTTGGAGTTGTAGGCACGTTTCAAGTCAGTAACCACATTCAAGGATTTTATTCCATCCGTAAACGGAACAATAATGCGTTCGAACTGGTTGTTTTTATCTTCGTAAACATTGCTGATGATAGGAAAAGCTTCTCTCGCGCTGCGTTCAGTTTTTTCAGAATAAAACGCCAAAGCTGCTTTATATACTTTTCCGGTCAATTCGATTTCCGTCAATCTGTTGAAATCACTTTCAGAAACTGGAGAAGTGATAGAGAAATAGCGAATCAATTCGAATTCGAAGTTTTTGAAATCATTTGCCGCTTTATTGTCGCCCACGATTAAATCGCAAGTATCATATAACATATTAGCGATATCCAATTTCAAGCGTTCTCCAAACAAAGCATGACGACGGCGTTTGTAAACCACCTCACGTTGTGCGTTCATAACATCATCATATTCCAATAAACGTTTACGTACACCAAAGTTGTTTTCTTCTACTTTTTTCTGTGCTCTTTCGATAGATTTGGTCATCATCGAATGTTGGATAACTTCTCCTTCCTGCAGTCCCATTCTGTCCATCACCTTAGCGACTCTTTCAGAACCAAACAAACGCATCAAATTGTCTTCAAGGGAAACATAAAATTGAGAACTTCCTGGATCTCCTTGACGACCGGCACGACCACGTAACTGGCGATCCACACGACGCGAATCGTGACGCTCTGTACCAATAATCGCCAAACCACCTGCTGCTTTTACCTCAGCAGAAAGTTTGATGTCCGTTCCACGACCCGCCATATTGGTAGCAATGGTTACAACGCCCGGTTTTCCAGCTTCTTCCACGATTTGTGCCTCTTGTTTGTGCATTTTTGCATTCAAAACGTTGTGGGCAACACCCCGCATTTTCAACATTCGACTCAATAATTCCGAAATCTCAACTGAAGTTGTACCAATTAACACGGGTCTTCCAGCTTTTGATAATTCGGTTACATCCTCGATTACGGCATTAAATTTTTCACGAGTAGTTTTATAGATAAAATCCTCTTTGTCTTTTCGGATCATCGGTCTGTTGGTAGGGATTTCTACCACATCCAATTTGTATATTTGCCATAACTCCCCAGCTTCTGTAACTGCAGTTCCGGTCATACCTCCCAATTTACTATACATTCTGAAATAATTCTGCAATGTTACCGTTGCAAATGTTTGGGTGGCGTCTTCAATTTTCACGCTTTCTTTCGCTTCGATTGCTTGGTGTAAACCATCAGAATAACGACGGCCATCCATAATACGACCCGTTTGCTCATCGACTATCATAATTTTGTTGTCCATGATTACATATTCTACATCTTTTTCGAAAAGGGTATAGGCTTTTAGCAATTGTGTCAAAGTATGAATACGTTCGCTTTTTACCCCAAAATCCTGAAATAATTTTTCTTTTTCTTCTGCTTCAGTATCTTTATCTAGATTTTTCTTTTCGATGGCAGCAATTTCGGTACCAATGTCCGGCAAAACGAAGAAATCACTGTCTGTATCTCCTGAAAGAAATTTGATTCCGTTATCTGTTAATTCTACTTGGTTGTTTTTTTCTTCAATTACAAAATACAAGGCTTCGTCGACTTTTGGCATTTCGCGGTTGTTGTCCTGCATATAAGAATTTTCGGTTTTTTGAAGCAATTGTTTAATCCCCTCTTCACTCAAAAACTTAATCAATGCTTTGTTTTTTGGTAAACTTCTGAAAGCTCTCAAAAGTAAAAATCCACCGTCTTTAGTATTACCTTCTTTGATTAATTTTTTAGATTCCGATAGGAAACTATTGGCCAATTGTCTTTGCATTGCCACCAAATTTTCGATTTTTGGTTTTAACTCGTTAAATTCGTGGCGATCTCCTTGTGGCACAGGACCAGAGATAATTAATGGGGTACGGGCATCGTCAATCAAAACAGAATCGACCTCATCAACAATCGCATAATTGTGTTTTCGTTGTACCAAATCATCTGGCGAATGCGCCATATTATCCCTCAAATAATCGAAACCAAATTCGTTATTCGTTCCGTAAGTAATATCAGAGTCATACGCTTTTTTTCTGCCTTCCGAATTGGGTTGGTGGTTGTCGATACAATCCACGGTCAAACCATGAAATTCGAATAAAGGTGCTTTCCAAGTGCTATCACGTTTCGCTAAGTAATCATTCACGGTTACTAAATGCACGCCGTTTCCGGTTAAAGCATTCAAATAAAGTGGCAAAGTAGCCACTAATGTTTTTCCTTCACCTGTTTGCATTTCAGCAATTTTTCCTTCGTGCAAAACCATTCCGCCAATCAGTTGGACATCATAGTGAATCATGTCCCATGTGATTTGTTTACCGGCAGCGTTCCAGGAATTAGACCAAATGGCATTGTCTCCATCAAGTGTAATGTAAGTTTTTGTAGCTGAAAGTTCACGATCTTTAGCCGTTGCGGTTACTTGTATTTGGGTGTTTTCTTTGAATCGTCTTGCCGTTTCTTTGACTACGGCAAAAGCTTCAGGCAGGATTTCCATCAATGTTTTTTCCGAGATATCGTATGCTTCTTTCTCCAATGCATCAATAGCTACGTATATGTCTTCGCGTTTATCGATATCTTCTACTTTTTCTGCTTCTAATTGAAGAGAAGCAATTTTCGCATCTTTCTCGGAACGGGCTTGTTTTATTTTTTCTTTAAAAAAGACGGTTCTTGCTCGTAGTTCGTCATTTGACAATGCAATAAGACTGCTTTCAAACGTTTTAATTTTGGTTAAATAAGGTTGTAAAGCCTTGACATCTTTTTGCGATTTATCACCCACAAAGGCTTTGATGATGCTATTTATGAAACTCATATTGTGTTTGTATTTCTATTTGTAAATGTGCGTAAATTTAAACAAAAAAAAAGCCTCTTTTGAGACTTTTTTCTTGATATTTT
>CAZHVE010000130.1:0-3301 GCA_964535705.1 uncultured Flavobacterium sp. | reverse complement strand
TTACTTTTTATAGGTTATCAAAGTGAAAAGGAACAAATAGAAAAGAGTACTAATTCAATAAACAAGTTATTTTTTTTTGATTTAGCAAATTCAAAATTACCAGATATTGGTTACCCCAATTTTTTGATTTCTAAAAAACAAAAAAGCAAAAATGAATTTATTTTAAATCAAATTCAAAATCTTTTTTTGGATTTGCATGCTAATCAAAAGTATTCCTTTGTATTTAGTCGTTATATATGGCCACTTTTGATTTTGGCTTTGCCCAAAGAAGTTAAAGTGGTTTGTGATATTGATGATGTTTATTTTGAAGCACAAAAATCTAGGATTCAAAATGAAACTAATTTTTTACGAAAACTAAAATTGCAAGTGTTGTTTGTTTTTGGAACAAAAAAAGTAAAGAAACTGTTGAATCGTATTGATATTCCAATTATAGTAAAAGAATCTGATCGGACATTTTATGGTTTAGAAAAAGCAGTTTGCGTTCCTAATATACCATTTGGATTTTACATCGATAAGGAGTCACCAATCCATAACACTCTTATAAATCCTGCTGACACAATGAAATTTGGATTCATAGGCAAACTCAGTTTTCGACCAAATTTTTTGGGACTTATTGAATTTATAAACTCTGTTTGGAATCCATTAATAAAAATAAAATCGGAAATTCGATTAGTAATTGCCGGTAGCGGTGAAATGCCAGAAATTTTAAAAAGTGCTATAGAAAAGTCACAAAATATTGATTTCATTGGATTTGTAGAAAGTCCTGAAATATTTTGGAACCAAATTTCCATCCTAATAGTCCCCATTGATGAAGGTGCTGGATCTAATATTAAAATAGCTGAAGCTTTTATTCATGGAAAGGCAGTAATTGCGAATCCTTTTGCTTCAAGAGGATATGAAAATTTCATAGATTCACCTTATTTAATTTTGCCGAAAAAAAATGAAGAATGGATTAAAAGTATGGCTTCAATTAATGTCATTTCTTCAGATCAAAGCAATATTTTAAGTACAAAAGCAAAAAAACTTTTTGATTTAAAGAATTGGAATCAAACTTTATTGGATGCTTTATCATAATGTTCTTTTTAGGCTTGATTTCAATATAATTGACACTTAAAAATATTTTATAATTATGACTCAACCGTATTTAGTCAGTGTTCGTTTGATGGTGTACAACCATGAACCCTATATTCGTGAAGCCATAGAAGGGATTTTAAAACAAAACACTAATTTTTTGGTAGAAGTTGTCATTGGGGATGATTTTTCAACAGATAAATCTCTTGAAATAATTCGAGAATATGAAAATACATCTAATATTCATTTTAAAATTCTAGAACGAAAAGTAGGGGATGAATATTGGTTAAACCGTCAAAAGTTAGGAAGACTTCATAATTTTTACAACATTATAGATAACTGCACAGGCAAATACATAGCGCTTTTAGACGGAGATGATTATTGGACGGATCCTCTTAAACTTCAAAAACAGGTTATTTTTTTAGAAGAAAATCAATCATTTGCCGGTTGTTTTCATAAAATAAAAGCTTCGTTTGGGGATAGCCTTTTTGAAGATACTGCTATTGAAAATCGCTATGATAAAGTAAAAGATAAAGCTAAAATTACAAGAATGGATTTACTTCAAGAAGGTAATTTTATACATTCTTGTTCTTTTATGTTTAGAAACAAATCATTTGTTTTTTCTGACGAGTTCACACAATCACCTGTTGGCGATATTTTGTTTTTTCTTACTATTTGTTCCAATGGGTTTTTAAAAAGAATGGAGGAATACATGGGAGTATATCGAAGAGGTACTGGTATTTATTCTTCATTATCAAGTGTGGAAATGTATAAGAAAAAAATGCAATATCATCTGTGTATTTTAAGTTCTTTGGTCGATGAAAACGAAAGAAAACTATTTTTAAAAATCAGTATGGAATTGATTGGTCAATATGAGAAAGTAATCCGATGGGATGAAAAATCAATTTTTAGTAAGAAAATAGATTCAGCTAAAATATTGATTAATAGATTCATAAAAAAATAAAATGATAGCTCCCAAAGTATATATCGTTATTGTAACCTATAATCCAAAAAAATGGATAAATCAATGTTTTTGTAGTTTAAGAAAGAGTACTATTCCGTTAAAAACTATTGTAATTGATAATGGTTCTACTGATGGTTCACAGTTAATAATTCAAGAAAAATATCCTGAAGTTGAATTTATCGATGCGCAGCAAAACTTAGGTTTTGGAAAAGGAAATAACATTGGAATCAGAGAGGCCTATGATGCGGGAGCCGATTTTGTTTTTTTATTAAATCAAGATGCATGGATTGAAAGCAATACTATTGAAAAATTGATTGAAGTTGCAAATCAAAATCCGGATTATGGTATCATTAGTCCCATGCATTTAAATGGAAATGGAAGTTCATTAGATTATAATTTTTCCTATTACATTGCTACAGGATTGTCAAAAGCCTTATTTTCGGATATGTATTTGAATACGTATGAAAATAAAATATACAGTCAGAAATTTGTAAACGCTGCTGCCTGGTTAATGACAAGAAAATGTATCGAAAATGTTGGGGGCTTTAGTCCTTCTTTTTTTCATTATTCAGAAGATGATAATTATTGTCAAAGGGTTTTGTACCATGGATTCAGAATAGGAGTAGTTCCAATGGTTAAGATTTATCACGATAGAGATAGCTCCAAAAAAGGAGCTTATTTTACTGATTTTCAACTCAATTTTAGAAGAGAGATGATAGCGGAGTTATCTAATCCTCATAAAATGGATGTTTTGAAATTTTTGTTTCGTAGAGTAAGAATTCAGGACTGGAAGGATACAATTGCAAAGTTGAAAATCATAAGAACTATTGACTTTAAATCTATAGTCCGAAACAAAAAATTAAGCAAAATCAAAGGTCAAACTTTTCTTTAAAGTTAATATTGGTCCTTTAAAAATATTTTATGAATACTAATGATTTTAAAGTTACAGTTGTAATGCCGGTTTATAATGCGGCTAAGTATCTGAAAGAAGCATTATTATCAGCAGTTCATATACCGGAAGTTGGCCAAATAGTTTTGATAGAAGATGGTTCAAAAGACAATTCTTTGGCAATTTGTGAAGGACTTTCAAGAAATTATGAAAAAGTAAGTTTGTATGTTCATGAGAACAATCAAAATAAAGGTGCATCTGAAAGCCGAAATTTAGGAATTTTAAAGGCGAAGTATGATTATATTGCTTTTTTAGACGCTGATGATATTTATTGCGAAAATAGATTTGAAAAAGAACAAAATATATTTTTATCAAAT
>CAZHVE010000129.1:0-3413 GCA_964535705.1 uncultured Flavobacterium sp. | reverse complement strand
AAAGTGGCTGGGCTTCAAATTGGGGATCGCTATCCATCAGGGGTCTATAATGTAATTGTTTCTCAAGGCACCGAGGTGAAAACCCTGCGGGTGATTAAGCAATAAAAGAGGCAAGAGGCAATAGCCAAAAGTCAAAAGGCGCAAGATTCATCTTGCGCCTTTTATAGTAATAACAAGATTAATAAAAAAAATAGCACCGTTATGAAAAGAAAAAAAATAATACTCTTAGCACTCTTGCTTATTTTAGCAATACCAAGTTCTTTTGCTGGGGCGTATCAAATCTTTGTAAGACAAAGTGAGTCAATGCCGCGATATGTTGGAGGGGGAGCTACGACACTTACTTTGGATTGTGACAGCTCTGATTCAGTAGAGAATATTAAACAAAAAATAAATGAAAGAACGTCAGTTCCAGCTGGAAACCTAGTTCTAGTATTTGCCGGAATTATTTTAGAAGATGGTAGGACTTTGGCCGATTATAATATTCAAGAAGAATCGACCGTTCATGTGTATGCGGTGAACCTTTATCCAGCTACTGCAATTGAAGTAGGAGGTACCGCATCAGTACTATCCGTTGCAACTCCCGGTGCTGATTATAGCAATAAAACGGTGAGTACGACTCCTGGTTTTACCGGAACTTTATCCGTACTCCCTTCAGGGGAAGTTAGCATTCAAAATGCTTCGCCAGCAGGAACCTATGAAATTCAAATCTATAACAATGTAGTCATTGACAATGTAAACTATAGTTCATTATTTCAAAAATTTAATGTAACGGTTTACAATAGCACCTACACCGTTTTATTCAACGCTAATGGCGGAACAGGAACGCTGTCCGTCCAACCCATCGATGCTGATTCTTCTGCAAATCTAATAACCAACACCTTCACCCGCACGGGTTATGTTTTTGCGGGTTGGAATACCGCTGCGAACGGTAGTGGAATAAGTTATGCTGATGGGTCTAGCTATACAATGAGTGCAGCACCCAATATTACGCTTTATGCGCAGTGGACAGCAATCAATTACACAGTTACTTTCGATGCCAATGGCGGAACTGGAACGATGCCCGATCAAACAATAGCTTTTAATGCTTCTGCAAATTTAACCCCTAACGCCTTCACCCGTTGGGGCTACACCTTTGCCGGCTGGAATGGAAATAATACCAGTTATGCAGATCAGTCAAGCTTAACGATGAGTGCCCCAGCTGATATCACTTTACAGGCGCAGTGGCAGCCGCTTCAATTTCCAGGTGGCGCAAATCAAATCTTTGTAAGACAAAGTGATTCAATGCCACGGTATGTTGGAGGGATTGGTACGACCATCACTATGGATGTGGATAATGATAATACAATAGGTCAAATCAGACAATATCTTGCTGATTTAACATTAGTTCCATTTGAAAATCTAGGTCTATTTTTTTCCGGGCTAATTTTAGAAGATAGTAGGACTTTGGCCTATTATAATATTCAAAAAGAATCGACCATTCATGTCTTTGCTGTACACCTTTATCCAGACACTTCTGTTGTAACAGGAGACTCTGCATCAGTAGTATCTGTGGCCGCTCCCGGTGCTGATTATACCAATAAAACGGTGAGCACAACTCCTGATTTTACAGGAAGCTTATCAATCCTGCCAACAGGAGAAATTAGTATACAAAATGCATCGCCAGCAGGAACCTATGAAATTCAAATCGATAATAACTATAATGATGGTTCTCCATTTCAAAAATTTAATGTAACGGTTAAAAACAACTATACTGTTACTTTCGATGCGAATGGCGGTTTAGGAAGCATGGTTACACAAACGATTACTAGTGGGGCTTCTGCCAATTTAAGGACTAACACCTTAACGCGCACAGGTTATACTTTTACCGGTTGGGCAACCACCAGCGGTGGAACAGTAGCCTATGCCAATAGCGCCAATTATACGATGGGCAACGCTGATGTTAGTTTGTATGCCAAGTGGACAATAGCAGATTCTCAATCCTTTTGTGCAGGAGCAAAAGTTGCTGCAGCTGGAAGCGGTTTAAAATTCTATACTGCATTGACAGGAGGATCTCCTCTCGCAGAAACAACTGCTTTAGTTACTAAAAACTACTTTGTAATAGAAACTATCAATAATGTTGGAAGTAACCCTAGGGTTCCTGTAGCGATAACAGTAAACGCTTTGCCGGCTACACCAACTTTATTAGTACTAACTAATGATGCGGCTCAATTACCTGCAACTCCAGCTACTGCTATCAAAACGGTAGGAGTTTATGTAGGAGCTGAGGTAGCTTTAAAATTAACCGCTACGGCTGTTGGTGCCACTTCTTATGAATGGACGCTTCCAGCAGGCGTTACTTTAGCTGATGGTTTTACTACGGGTACTGTAACTACTGAATCAAATACGATTAATGTTATGTTTAGTGCTTCTGATGCTACTTCTTCATTAGTTGTATCTGTAAAATCTATAAATGCATCAGGATGTAGTAGTTCCCTTGCTAAAACATTGACTTTAACTAGGGCTATACCAGTGGCTCCTGCTAATCTAAAAATGAATAACGGTTCAAACCTTACTGCTATTACTTCTTTTGCTAAATACATGGGTACAGATACCATTTTAAGATTAACTGCCGCTGCATCTGCTACTGCTACTACTTATGTTTGGGAGTTGCCAACAGGTGTAACTAGAGTAACAGGTCTTAATGATTTAAAAGATATTGCAAGCACAGAAAGTACTTTACCTGAAATCTTTGTTACTTTTAAGGAAGTGACAAGTTCAGATATTTTTAATTATACAACTACTGCTGCTGTTCCTGTATCAACAAATGTATTGAGAATAGGAGTTTATGGTAAAAATGGTACAGGTCTTTCTACAACTGTTAATGCAGCTCTATTAAATCCTACAACTGATTCTACGGCTAGATTACTTACTCTTACAGCTGTTAAACCTGCTGCACCAACAGCTTTAAAATTGAACAATGGAAGTAACCTTACAGCCATAACAGTGATTAGTAAATTAATTGGACAAGGAGGAACATACAGATTATCTGCAACAGTTCCTACTACTACACTAGCAAATCGTTTTACATGGGAATTGCCTGCATGTGTGAACCGTGTAACTGATATAACTGGTTTGGAAAATGAAAATTCACTAACTAGTACTAATCCAGAAATCTTTGTTAAGTTTACAGAGAATGCTACTGCATTACCTGGATCGATATACTTTGGTGTGAAAGCGGTAAACGATATTGATTCGTCTTTTACTAATAATTCAGCTTCAACCGTTATTCCAGCTACTACTTCTACTGCTAAGTTGTTAAATCTACTTACTGTAGTTCCTGCAGCTCCAGCAACTTTAGTATTGAATGACCCTGCTCAATTAGTTGTTGCTCCTGCATTACCTACAGCTGTAACAGTTATCACTAATTACATTGG
>CAZHVE010000128.1:0-3425 GCA_964535705.1 uncultured Flavobacterium sp. | reverse complement strand
TGCCAAAGAATTATACGATTATGTAAAAGATCCATTAGAGAAAGTAAATGTTTCTAATGATATAAATTATGCTGTAATTGCTGCCGATTTAGATAAAAAAATGGTTGCTTATTTTAAATCAAAAGAAGTTAAACTGTAATTTATATCAATTATGAAAAATCAATATTTCAAATTTGCTTCGCTTTTATTCTTGTTTGTAATTTCAAATACTGTAATTGCACAAAAAAAACAAACAGCCAAACCTAATATTCTTTTTATTGCAGTTGATGATTTAAAACCCCTTCTTGGTTGTTATGGAAATACTTTAGTTAAATCACCTAACATAGATAGATTGGCAAAAATGGCTACTGTTTTTAACAGAAATTATTGTCAGCAGGCTATTTGTGGGCCAACACGAGCAAGTATCATGACCGGCAGACGTCCCGATGTTACTAAAATATGGAATCTGACTACTCAAATGCGAGATGTAAATCCAGATATTGTTACCTTACCACAATATTTGATTAGCCAAGGCTATGAAACATCCGCTATTGGCAAAATTTATCATCCCTCAAGTGCTTTAGATGGTGTGGATCCTGTTTCTTGGAGCATTCCATATCTTAAATCAAAAGAGTCAGATTTCCCAGCCGATTTAGGATCGCCTGCAAACGGTCAGTATCAATTGCCGGCAACTAAAGCGACAATGACTCCTGAAATAATAAAACAGAGAAAACAGCAAAGTAAAGATTTGGCAGCGAATGATGAAAATCCTAAAAGCATCAAAGGACCATCAGTAGAATGTATGGATGTTTCCGACAATGCATATCAAGACGGTGTGAATGCATTGTTGGCGAAAGACCAAATCATTGCACTTTCTAAAGGGAAGAAGCCTTTTTTCATGGCCGTGGGATTTTCTAAACCACACCTTCCATTTGTAGCTCCAAAAAAATATTGGGATTTATACAAACGTGAGGATATGCCAATTGCCTCTTTTCAAGAGCATTCTAAAAATGGCCCGCTAATTGCCTACCATCAATCTGGGGAATTGCGTAATTATTTGGATATTCCTGAATTTGCTACTTTACCGGCAGACTCTCTTCGAATAGGTTTGCAACTGGAAAAACAAAAAGAACTTATTCATGGCTATTATGCTGCGGTATCGTATATGGATGCACAGGTTGGGATTTTATTAAATACCTTGGAATCTTTAGGAACTTTGAACAACACTATTATTGTGCTTTGGGGCGACCACGGTTGGCATTTAGGAGATCATGATTTATGGCACAAGCATACTAATTTTGAGCAAGCCACAAGAGCGCCTTTAATTATTGCAGGACCTAGAATAAAAGCAGGTAAAACAAATTCGCTTACGGAGTTTGTCGATATATTTCCTACTGTTTGTAATTTGGCAGGAGTTCCCGTTCCTAGACAATTGGATGGAAAAAGTTTAAAACCATTGATGCTAAAAAATACTGCTTCTGTTAAAGAATTTTCAGTGAGCCAATATCCACGTAAAATGAAAAAAGCAGAGATGTTACGTATTGGGTATAAAAAAGCAGATATGATGGGTTATACCCTTCGCACGCCAAGATATCGTTACACTATTTGGATGAATGATTTTACCACTAAGCAAGTTTTCGAACCAAGCAAAGTCTATGCAACTGAATTATACGATTATGAAAAAGATCCTTTGGAAAAAGTAAATGTTGTAAAAGACATTGCTTATAAGACTACTGCCGATGACATGCATAAAAAAATGCTTGAGTTCTTTAAATCACAAGTCAATTAGGCGTGTTTGCTACAATTTTATAATTGCATTAATACTATAATAATTGTTAAGTAATTATTTAAGTGGGACTTTTGAGTCCCATTTTTTGTACTATTAGTTTTTAATTTTTTTTACATTTGTACACTCTTAATTCATTGGATTTCGAAAAAGTTTAATTTTAGTATTAATTAACCTTTATTTAACCAACAAAATTTAACTATGAAAAACCATTTACACAAAACCAAAGACAAAATAATTCGATTTCGAAAAACCTTTTTAAAGTCACTTATAATCGTCACTTTATTTGTAGCATCAATTTCAAAAGCTGCAACTATTAATGTTAGTACAGTTGCTGCCTTAAATACAGCAGTTACTAATTCAGTTGCTGGGGATGTTATAGTCCTTGCTAATGGAACTTATACTAATTCGACAATTACTATTGCAAAGAGCAATATTACAGTGAGAGCTGCAACGCCCGGAGGTGTTTTTTTGAATGGTACTAATTCGATTAGTATATCAGGTAATTATGTTACTTTTAGTGGATTTCAATTTAGATCGGGTACAATTACGGGTATTGTCCTTGAAATTACTGGAAATTACGTAGTCGCTTCACAGTTGAACTTTAATGGTTATTCTGCACAAAAATACATTAATGTTAAAGGACAGTATGATGAAATAAGTTATTGTAATTTTGAAAACAAACCGGCATCTGCAGCTATAGGTAATCTAGTGCATATATTTACAAGAACGGATGGTACTCCAAACTATACTAAAATTAGATATTGCTCTTTTCAAAATATGCCAGGAGCAGGAGGTGATAACGGAAATGAGTGCATCCGTATCACGAATGCTGCACCATCTACCTATAAAGCAAAAACAATTGTTGAATATTGCTATTTTAGCAATACAGGTTTAGGTGATAGCGAAGTAATATCGGTAAAGAGTGAAGACAATATACTTCGTTTCAATACAATGGTAAATAATCAAAAAGGAAACTTTTGTTTTCGATACGGAAACAATAATGTAGCTTATGGCAATTTTTTTATTAATTCTGGAGGAATTAGATTAAAACAAGCAAGTAATATTTATTGCTATAATAATTATTTTGAAAATTCTGGTGACGGTGCAGTGTCGGCTCCAGTTAAATACGTGGCTAGTACAGGTTTTCTGAGTAATTTAAATTTTGCACACAATACTTTTGTTGGTGGTACGCCAATTGAATTTGATACTGCTGGTTCCAATAATGTTTGGGCCAATAATATTTTCAAGAAAACAACAGGAAATATCTTTTCTGGACCTGTTGCAAGTAATACCTTTGCCGGAAATATTTACAGCGGAACACTTGGTGTTACCATATCTTCGGGTATGACAAATAGTGACCCTCAGCTTGCTATTAATGCGGAGGGCTTTTATGGTTTGTCTGCCACTAGTCCGGGTATTGATGCCGCTAGCGCCAGTTATCCAGCTATGTATGATGTGTTAGCACTTGATGATGATCCAACTTTAACATTAGATGTTAGCGGACAGGCTAGACCTACTAGTGTGACATTAAAAGATGTGGGATGTGATGAATATACAACTGGGGCAACTACCAATCATCCTTTGGTATTATCCGAAGTTGGTCCAACATACTTAGGAGGTCCTGGAGGTAAATTAAACCAAACCATCACATTTAATC
>CAZHVE010000127.1:0-3537 GCA_964535705.1 uncultured Flavobacterium sp. | reverse complement strand
GAATTGGGGAAGCAATTACATTACACGAAGCAAAATATATTTTCCAAGATTTCACCCAGATAAATACCCCCTTTATTGAAGATTTGATAAGATGATTTTGTTTTGAGTTTGAAGTTTCAGATGCAACTCCATTAAACTTTTAAACTTTAAACTTTAAACTAAAAAAATGAATCAAGATTATATAAAACCCGACAATTGGTCCATCATTGAAGAAGGATTTGATGCAGAACGCGTAAAATCCTCCGAAAGTCTTTTTAGCATAGGTAATGGCGCCATGGGACAACGCGCTAATTTTGAAGAAAATTATTCGGGAGAAACCTTTCAAGGCAGTTATATTGCGGGCATCTATTATCCCGATAAAACCAAAGTGGGTTGGTGGAAAAATGGCTATCCAAAATATTTTGCCAAAGTGCTAAACGCTCCCAATTGGATTGGAATTGACATCGAAATAGACGGAGAAAATCTTGATCTCAATAGCTGTAAAGAGGTAAAAAACTTCTGTCGCGAATTGAATATGAAAGAAGGTTGGTACAACCGTTCTTTTGAAGCAACCCTGCAAAACGGAATCGAAATCGGTGTAAATATTCGCCGTTTTCTTTGTTTGGATATAGACGAAGTAGGCATTATCAATTACGAAATTACCCCTATGAACAAAGCGGTTCAACTAGTTTACAAACCCTATATCGATGCTGGTGTAACCAATGAAGATGCGAATTGGGATGAAAAATTCTGGGAACCCTTAGAAACAAAACACCATGAAAACGAGGCGTTTATTTCGGCTCAAACCTTCAAAACCCATTTCAAGGTCACGACTTTTATGCAAAATAGCATTTTGTCGAATGAAGAAAAACTAAATATTTCTCCCGAAATTATATCGGCTACAGATGAAAAGATTCAGTTTGGTTATACCGTTGAAGTCGCTCAAGGCGCAAAATCTTCTATTCAAAAAATAGGGGGTTATACTGTTTCATTAAATCATGAAAATACCCATATTGGTGCAGAAAATGCAATAAAATTAGCATTAAAAAAAGGCTATACGCAATTACTTCAAGATCAAATAGAAGCTTGGTCAAAAATTTGGGAAATGTCCGATATTACCATTGATGGTGATGTAAAAGCACAACAAGGCATTCGATTCAACATTTTCCAATTAAACCAAACTTATTTGGGTAAAGACTCTCGTTTGAATATTGGCCCAAAAGGATTCACCGGCGAAAAATATGGTGGATCTACGTATTGGGACACCGAAGCCTATTGTATTCCGTTTTATATGGCTACTAAAGACCAGCAAGTAGCTCGAAATTTATTGACGTATCGCTACAATCAATTGGATAAAGCAATCGAAAATGCCGAGAAAAATCTTGGATTCAAAAATGGTGCTGCCTTGTATCCTATGGTGACGATGAACGGAGAAGAATGCCATAATGAATGGGAAATCACCCACGAAGAAATTCATAGAAATGGAGCGATTGCTTTTGCCATTTTCAACTATCACCGTTTTACAGGCGATTACAGCTATATTCCCGAAAAGGGATTGGAAGTGTTGATTGGCATTGCTCGTTTTTGGCATCAAAGAGCCAATTTCTCGAAAGACAAAAACCAATTCGTGATTATAGGAGTTACCGGACCCAACGAATATGAAAACAACGTAAACAACAATTTCTATACAAATTATAGTGCCAAATGGTGTATTGATTATGCTTTCGAACAAATTCAGAAAGTGTCGCTGGAATATCCCTCAGACCACAAAAGAATTATCGAAAAGGTAAAATTATCAGATACCGAATTAAACGATTGGAGAAAAGTATCTGGCAATATGTACTTTCCAAAATCAGAAGAACTTGGTATTTATTTGCAACAAGATGGTTTTTTGGACAAAGATTTAGTATTGGTCAGAGATTTAGATAAAAGCCAACGGCCGATTAACCAAAAATGGTCTTGGGATAGAATCCTGCGTTCACCTTATATCAAACAAGCAGACGTTTTACAAGGATTTTATTTCTTTGAAGATCATTTTTCAACCGAAGAATTGAAACGCAATTTCGAATTTTACGAAGCTTTTACTGTTCATGAAAGTTCTCTTTCGCCTTGCGTTCATTCGATTCAAGCAGCCAAGTTAGACAAGATGGAAATGGCCTATGCGTTCTATTTAAGAACTTCACGATTAGACTTAGACGACTACAATAAAGAAGTAGAGGAAGGTTGTCACATCACCTCTATGGCGGGAACATGGATGAGTATTGTCGAAGGTTTTGGCGGTATGCGAGTAAAAAATAATACACTTCATTTTTCTCCAAAAATACCGAAAGAATGGAAAGGCTATTCCTTTAAAATCAATTTCAGAAACCAGATATTGGAGGTGGCTGTGAAACACAACAAAACCGAATTTGCGCTCGAAGGCACAAAAGAAATGACGGTTTTTGTGAATGGAAAACCCGTCCTAGTGAAAACAGAGAGTTCTTTGATGGCATAAAGACCAAAACATTTGTTTTTTAGTTCCAGACCGATAAGGTATTGAAAACCTTTAATGGCTTAAAAAACTCTTTTAGATATGCCTTTTTTATGGCGGAACAAACTTTACTCAATTCAGGTCTCTGTTTGAATTTATATTTCAAAAAAGCTTCCAAATACAATGAAAAAAATACTCAAAATGGGTCATAGAGGGGCGAAAGGATATGAACCTGAAAACACTTTTATTTCTTTCCAAAAAGCAATTGACATGGGGGCTGATGGCATCGAACTCGATGTGCACATGAGCCATGATGGGGAAATTATGGTTATTCATGATGAAACGATCAACAGAACAACCAATGGAAAAGGATTCGTAAACAAATTCTCATTGCAGGAATTGAAAAGTTTTCGAATACAAAAAGAGCAACAAATCCCAACGCTTTCCGAGGTTTTTGATTTGGTAAACCAGCGTTGCTTTATCAATGTAGAACTCAAAGGAAGTGCAACTACGAAACCAGTAATTGAATTGATTAGCCATTATGTTTCAGAAAAAAATTGGAATTATCATCAGTTTTTAATTTCTAGTTTCGATTGGAAAATGCTGGAAGAGGTCCACTTTTTGAATCCAAAAATCCGAATCGGTGTTTTGACAGGCCATTCCATTGAACAAGCCTTGGCTATCGCCAAAAAAATAAAAGCCTTTTCTATCCATCCAAAGTATGGATTAGTATCGAAAGAAAATGTAGTTTTGGTGCAGGAAAACGGATTTGAGGTTTATCCTTGGACGGTGAATGCTGTGGCAGCGATTCAAAAAATAAAATCATTCGACGTAAACGGAATCATTTCAGATTTCCCAGACAGACTATGATTTTATCAAACCATTAAGATTGTTTTTTCTATTGGAAGACAAATTATTTAAACCATTAAGTTCATTAAGAAAATTAAGATTTGTAGTGTTCTTAATTTTCTTAATAGTTTAAAAAAAAAGGAAAGTTTAAAACATTTTCAGTAGAATTAGGTTATTAAGTTTATTAAACATTAATGTCCGATAAAAAATAAAAACGGCCATTTCTATTTTTTATCTAA
>CAZHVE010000126.1:0-3549 GCA_964535705.1 uncultured Flavobacterium sp. | reverse complement strand
CATGTTAAATTATCAGTGCAAATCCGTTAGATCCGTTCGAACCTGCCTGTCGGCAAACAGGTCTGTGGGCTACTTTTAAAAGAAACTATATACTCAAAAGCACACTCACAGCATTACCCCCAAAACCGACGGCATTGACCAAAACTTTACGGATTTGTTTTCTTGAGTTTTGCTCTGGTGCAAAAGGGATGCCGATAAACTCTTGATGCTGCAGCATCAAAATCGCCATTTCGATACTCAAAATTCCCGATGCCCCAAAGGTGTGACCAATCTTCCATTTATTGGTAGTGAGCATTGGCAAGGTGGAAGTAAACACTTTCTGAATCGCTTTATACTCGGTCAAATCCCCGGCTTTGGTTCCGGGAGCGTGCATCACAATAACATCCACTTCGGATAAATCAGTCTCTTGCAACGCCATTTTCATCGATTTCTGGAAACAGCTGGCTTCCGCCGAAATGGATATGTTGTGTTCCAAGATTTCGGTGGCATAACCAATTCCTTCCACATAAGCGAGGGCGTTTTCTTTTTTACCCATTTCCAAACAACAAACCGCAGCACCTTCGCCAAGAATCAGGGTGTTTTGCGTTTTTTCCAAGTCGAAAGCACGACAAGGTAATGCTTCAGCACTATTCGAATAAATTTTCAAAGCGCGCATTTGAGCAATTGTGAAATCGGTTAATGGGGCTTCGCTGCCCCCCACCAAGAATTTGTCCGTCATCCCGGCCCGAAGCCAAGCGACTCCATTCAACAAGGCGTGCAAAGCGGTTGAACAGGTAATGGAATGCGAAATTTCAGGTCCGGAACTTTGCAAATCGTGGGCCACCCAAGAAGAAATATTTCCTAAAGTGGTTGTAGGTGATGCCAAAGTTTGGGCTTTGCCGGTTTCCAAATATTCCTGATGGTGTTTTTCGAATAGATCGGTAGCGCCGCGAGAAGAACCGATGTTGATTCCGAAAACGTCGTTTGAAGTCCATCCAGCATTTTGTATGGCTATGCGAGAAGCAGCTATGGCGTATAAAACAGAGGAATCCAATGATTTGTACTTACTGTCGGATTGCTGTAATTCGGCAACTATCGCATTCGAATCGTCGTCCAATTTGGCAACCCAAGTGGGTTTCTGGTCCAAGAAATGCTCCGTGAAACAATGATTGGTGCTTTGGTAGTTTTCCCAGATTGTTTTTGGGTTATTCCCCAATGGAGAAACAGAAGCTATAGCGGTTATGGAGATGATTTTAGACAAGACAATTTATATTTGAACGCAAAGGTCGTAAAAAAATGGCACACAGATAACACCGATTTAAACGGATAAAAACGGATTTTTAAATTTAATCAAATAAAGATATTTAAGATAGACATTCTTTAAAAATATCTGTGTGAATCTGTTTAATCCGTTCGAACCTGCCTGTCGGCAGACAGGTCTTTGGCCCTAAATTAAACTATTTCCAAAGCTTTTTCGACTACTTGATACACTTTTTGCAATTGTTGGTCAGAGATAATGTAAGGCGGCAAGATATAAACTATATTACCAACAGGTCGCAAAATCACCCCGTTTTCGATGAAGAAATCGTAGAGTTTGTTGCGCAAAGCACCATAATAACTAGCGGAACTTTCGGTTTTTATTTCCAAGGCAAAAATCACGCCCAGCACTCTTGTTGTGGTTACTTTTGGATGGGATTTGATGTGTTTTTGAAAGGCCAAATGGCTTTTGTTTACTCGAGCAAGATGGTCTTGCATGTCATTGGTTTGCAACAACGCCAAACTGGCCAAAGCCGCCGCACAACCTGTGGGATTCGCCGTAAAAGTATGGCCGTGAAACAAGGCTTTGTTGATGTCCTCATCATAAAAAGCATCAAAAATGGCTGAAGTAAAAGTCGTAATTGCCATCGGGATGGTCCCGCCGGTCAAGGCTTTCGATAAACACATCATATCGGGTTTTTCGGTCAGGTAATCACAGGCAAAAGTTTTTCCTGTTTTGCCAAAACCGGTCATTACTTCATCGGCAATGGTGAGCACCTTATTTTCTTGGCAAATCTTTATTAATTTGTCCAGGGATTCGGGTTCGTACATGACCATTCCTGCTGCACCCTGAACCAAGGGTTCAAAGATGAATCCCGCACAATTATTGTTTTTAAGGGCTTGCTCCAAAGCATTGCAACTTGCTACTTCCTGCCCTTTTGTTGGAACCGGAATCCGTACCACATCAATCAACATGCCTTGAAAAGCGTCGGTAAAAAAGGAAATTCCGCTGGCTGCCATTGCGGCAAACGTATCCCCGTGAAAGGCATTTTCGAAAGCAATTATCGTGGTTTTCTTTTCTCCTTTGTTGAAAAAATATTGCAAAGCCACTTTTATCGCTACTTCGACAGCGGTCGAACCATTATCCGAAAAGAATAATTTTTGTTGGTTTTTAGGCAAAATTTCCACCAACTTTTCAGCCAAAATTACCGCTGGTTCGTGTGTAAATCCGCCGAAAAGAACGTGTTCCAAGGTGGTGAGTTGCTTATAAATCGCATCGGCAATAAATGTATTGGAATGCCCGAACGGATTGACCCACCAGGAAGCGATGGCATCAATGTATTCCTTGTCGTTTTCATCCCAAAGCAAAGCGCCTTTCCCTTTGGTTATGGCAATAGGCGGTTTTGAAGTTTTATGCTGGGTGTAGGGATGCCAAAGGTGGTTTTGGTCTCTTTCAATTAAATTCATTTTCAGATAATAGAGGATGGACTAATAGATAATAGACGATATTCAACTAAACTACTTTAACAAAGATAACAAAGTCTTTCATCTATCCGTCAATTGTCTAAATTCAACAAATTTTCCCGAAACAAATCGGCGTATTCTTTGACCACATTTTGATCAAAATAAGGCTCTTGTTCGATTCTTCCAATGCATTTTATTCCTGTTTTATTTAGAATTATAGACTCGGTTGCTTTGTTTTCGTCTCCACTAAAAATGATTCCGGCAATGTCTATTTTTCTATTTTTTAAAGCTTCAATGGTGAGTAAGGTGTGATTAATGCTGCCTAAATAATGTCTTGAAACCACAATTACTTTGTAATCTGCTTGTATTACATCAACCACACAATCGGTATCGTTTAAGGGAACCAAAATTCCTCCAGCCCCTTCAATTACTAAATGATTATCTGTATTGGGTTCTGTTATATTTTTTAAATCGATAGTGATTCCGTCCAATTCAGCAGCGAGATTCGGACTAGCTGGAGTGTTAAGTTGATAACTGTTCTCAAAAATTTGGGATTTGGGATTTGAGATTTGAGATTTTACTTTGTGGCTATCCGAATTGTCCAAATCACCCGCTTGGATGGGTTTCCAATAATCAGCTTCGAGAGCCTCGACAATGATGGCGGAGGCAATGGTCTTGCCTACATCGGTTGATATTCCTGTAATGAATAGTTTCATAGTTAGGCCACGGATAATACTGATCTAACAGATTATCACGGATTTTTTTTGTTTTGTTTTCTGTCGTTTGTATATATAATACGTTTGAATTCTGCGTCTTCTCCAAAATTTAATAATAAGCCAACTTCAATTT
>CAZHVE010000125.1:0-3672 GCA_964535705.1 uncultured Flavobacterium sp. | reverse complement strand
AATTCATAACCTTTAAACAATAAATCTTTCAAAACAGCTCCAGAACGAGAACCTGCTTCAATTTCGAATAAAATTCCTAAAGATAAGGTATCGTGAATATCGGCTTGACCAATATCTAAAATAACGGCATCATAAGTGGCTAATATCGATGTTAAGCCAGCTGTCACTCCTGGTTTATCCTGACCAGAAACTTTTAACAAAATAATCTCTTTATCTTCTGTTTTCATTTATATTGATTTACAGGGCAAAAATCGACAATCTATTGTTTATAAAAAAGAATATCCCTTGTTTTTTCAAATATACAGGTTTCTGTTGTTTCATAAAAAAACCCAACAGCTTAAAATAAGCTGTCGGGTTTGGAGTTCTATAAACCAAAAAAATTATGAAGCGATTTCCAATCGTTTCAATAAATTTCTATTCAGGGTCTCTTTAGCATAATCTACGTCTATTTCCAATATTTTTTCATCTGAACTTGGTAATTCATACATCGCATCAGTTAAAATGGCTTCGCATAAAGAACGCAATCCCCGAGCTCCGAGTTTGTATTCCAAGGCTTTTTCGACAATAAAATCCAATGCGTCATCCGTGATATTGAATTCTACTTCGTCCATCAAAAATAACTTTTGATATTGTTTAATTAAGGCATTTTTAGGCTGTGTCAAAATCGCTCTCAAAGTTTCTCTATCCAAGGGATCCATGTGCGTTAATACGGGCAAACGACCAATGATTTCAGGAATTAATCCAAAATCCTTGATGTCTTTTGGGATAATATATTGCAACAAATTGTCTTTGTCAATATTATCAACGTTCTTAGACGTACTATAACCAACGGCTTGGCGATTCAAGCGTTTGGAAATAATACGTTCTACTCCGTCGAAAGCACCACCGGCAATAAACAAAATGTTTTGAGTATTAACCTCAACAAATTTCTGGTCTGGATGTTTTCTTCCTCCTTTTGGCGGAACATTGACAACCGTTCCTTCTAGCAATTTCAACAAGGCTTGCTGAACGCCTTCTCCAGAAACATCACGAGTGATCGATGGATTGTCGCTTTTGCGAGCAATTTTGTCAATTTCGTCAATGAAAACGATTCCGCGTTCGGCTTTGGCAACATCATAATCAGCGGCTTGCAAAAGACGTGTCAAAATGCTTTCGACATCTTCACCCACATAACCAGCTTCGGTCAATACGGTTGCATCAACAATTGCTAAAGGAACATCGAGCATTTTGGCAATGGTTTTGGCAACCAATGTTTTTCCGGTTCCGGTTTGACCCACCATAATAATATTACTTTTTTCAATTTCTACCTCGTCGTGCAATTCTTGTTGCATCAGACGTTTGTAGTGGTTGTAAACCGCAACAGCCATTACTTTTTTGGTTTGGTCCTGGCCAATAACATATTGATCTAGGAAAGCCCTGATCTCTTTTGGTTTCTTCAAAACCAAGTCGGCTGGCAAGTTAGCCTTACCGCTTGATTTTAATTCTTCTAATACAATTCCGTGGGCTTGTTCGATACATTTATCACAAATATGTGCATCAATTCCGGCAATCAATAAATTGGTTTCCGGTTTTTTTCTTCCACAGAAGGAACATTCTAATTTTGGTTTTGCCATATTTTTGAGTTGGAAGATGGAAGATGGAAGATGGAAGCTGAGAAAACTCCAAACTTCCAACTCCCAACTTCCAGCTTTATTTATCTTCTTAACACTTCATCAATCATTCCGTATGTTTTTGCTTCATCAGCAATCATCCAATAATCGCGTTCGCTGTCAGCGTGCACTTTTTCAAAGGTTTGTCCGGAATGATACGAAATGATTTTGTACAATTCGTCTTTTAGTTTCAACATTTCGCGAAGGTTTATCTCCATATCCGTTGCGACACCTTGTGCTCCGCCTGATGGTTGATGAATCATTACCCTTGAATGTGGTAAAGCCGAACGTTTTCCTGGAGCTCCAGCACACAAAAGAACAGCTCCCATAGATGCGGCCATTCCGGTACAAATTGTGGCCACGTCTGGTTTGATGTATTGCATCGTATCATAAATTCCCAATCCTGCATAAACGCTTCCACCAGGAGAATTCAAGTAAATTTGAATGTCTTTTGAGGCATCGGCACTTTCCAGAAAAAGTAATTGAGCCTGAACGATATTTGCAATTTGATCATCTATCCCTGTTCCCAAGAAAATAATTCGATCCATCATCAATCTCGAAAAAACGTCTAATTGGGAAATGTTCAATTGGCGTTCTTCAATAATATAAGGGGTCATATTCGTAGGCGTCATGGCGCTTACAATTTTGTCATAGTACATTGCATTTACACCATGGTGTTTTGTTGCAAATTTTTTAAATTCAACGCCGTAGTTCATAATTTTAAGGTTTTAAGGTTTAACCCTGCGACTTCGCTCAGGGTGACAATAAAAATAAGAGCGTCAAAAAATTTCTTTTGACGCTCAAAGATACTAATTTTTTCTAAAATTTACTCACCATAAGAGGCTGCAATAAATTGCTCGTAGGTCACTTCTTTAGTTGTTGGATTTGCTTTTTCTTTGAACAATTCCAATAGTTTTTCGGCAACCACTTGGTCAGAAAGTCTTTTTACTTCGTCTTGGTTTGCCAAAACTCTAGCAACAATTCCTTGAACTTCCTCGTCGGTAGGATTTGTTTGCCCGAATTGTGCCATTTGCTGACGGATATTTTTTGTGGTAAATGATTTCAAATCTTCGAAAGTGATTTTAATATCATTTTGAGACAATGCTTTTCCTTCTATTAATTGAAAACGCAATCCTTTTTCAGATCTTGTATATTCAACTTCTGCCTCGGCTGGAGATAATTTTTTCTCACCAACGGTTTGCAACCATTTTTTAAGGAATTCAGCTGGCAAGTCAAATTTCGTGTTTTCTATTAAAAATTCGGTTACATCTCCTAATAATTTTTGGTCTGCTTGTTGAGCAAATTGAGATTCAGCATCTTCCTTGATTTTGGCTTTCAATTCCTCAAGAGAAGCAACAGTTCCTGCTCCAAAAAGTTTGTCGAACAATTCTTGGTTCAATGCTGCTAATTCTGCTCTGTTGATAGCTTCAATTGTAAAGTCAACATCAATTTCCAACCCGTGAACATTATCGTGACCTACCTTCAAATAATCCATCAATTGATGATCATCTTCGAATAATCCTTTTGTATTTACGGTAACCACATCACCCCCTTTTTTACCGATGAATTTAGCTGCCGTAGCTTTATCCTTAAAAACAGACAAAGCGATTGTAGTGCTATTGTTGATTCCTTGAGCCTCATTAGAGAAAGTACCTGTAATGTCAGATTCTGCCTCTACCGCTTCTTGTGTAATTGGAGTGCCAAATTGCTTTTGGATTCGCGTTACTTGACCTTCAATCAATTTATCATCGGCAGAAACTATATATTTAACAATACTATTTTTAGCATCCAGATCTATTTCGAAAATTGGAACCAAACCGATTTCAAATTCAAAAACCAATTCTTCGGCCTCCCAAGAAAAGTTTTCGTTTACTTTGGCTAGAGGAGTTCCGAGAAGGTTTAATCTTTCGGATTGCACAAAACGCTCTAAGGCCAAATCAACCACTTTTTGAACTTCTTCTTGTTTTATTGCCTTACCATATTGTTTTTCAACAAGGTCTTTTGGCACAGCCCCTTTTCTAAA
>CAZHVE010000124.1:0-3685 GCA_964535705.1 uncultured Flavobacterium sp. | reverse complement strand
ACGTAAAATTAGAAAACGCAACTATTATTCCACCTTGTTATATTGGCGAAGATGTGATATTAATTAACGCAACTGTAGGACCCAATGTGTCTTTGGGTAGAGGATGTCACGTTATAAATAGTACCATAAAAAATAGTTTGGTTCAAACCCATTCGCATATCAAAAATGCTGAACTTGACAATGCTATGATTGGGAATCATGTTAATTTTGATGGCAATTATACGAACATCAGTATTGGGGATTACTCGGTATTAGAATAAAAAAGGGATATAGTCCAACCTTACAAAATGGTACAAAAATCATACCTACAAGGTTTTTGGAAACCTTGTAGAATTTAGAATGATAAACAATAGCAATGAAAAAAACGGCGTCATTCTTTTTATTCTTGGTTTTGCTTTGCAATTCAGCTTTGTCATTGGGACAAACTGAACCTGAATCGATTGTGCCTGAAACCGACAAATTTCAAGACTATTTTTATGAATCTTTAAAGCAAAAGGGAATCGAAAATTATGATAAAGCTATTGATGCTTTAGAACAGTGCTTGAAATTAAAACCCAATGAGGCTACTATTCATTACGAAATGGGAAAGAATTATTTAGCATCAAAAGGGTATGAACAAGCCTATAATTCTTTTGAGAAAGCTACTCAAATTGACCCAAAAAATAAATGGTTTTGGGTGGGCATGTATGATACAAATTTTCAAACCCAGAATTTCAATCAAGCCATTATCACGGTAAATAAATTGATAGAATTTGACGAAGTATACAAAGAGGATTTGGTTTCGCTCTACATGAATACCCAACAGTTTGACAAAGCACTCCTACTTATTAATGAATTAAACAATAAAGTTGGGAAATCAGACAAAAGAGAGGCGTACAAATCCAAGATTTTAACTCAAGGAAAATTTCAAAATTCGGAGACAGAAAATGGGATAGCACAAATTAATAAAAATCCAAAAGAAGAATCGAATTATATTGCTTTAATTGAACTCTATTCAAAGAACAACGATTTCAAAAAAATGATTGAAATCATTAAAAAATTGGAAGTCGAAATTCCAACTTCAGAGTGGGCACAGGTAGGTTTGTTTAAATTTCATTTGGATACTAATGAAGTAGATAAGGCTATACATTCGATGAATATTGTTTTGGCAAGTACCAAAATCGATTCTAAAATTAGGCACCGCATATTGAATGAATTTTTAATTTTTGTCAATACGAATCCTCAATATGCAATGGATTTAGAAAGGGCAATAACTTATTTTGACAAAGACCCAGATGTCAATGTTGCAAAGGAGATAGGAAAATTTTACCACACTAAAAAGCAATGGGACAAAGCGGCTTTTTATTATGAAAAAAGTTTGAAAAACAATACAACAGCAGATGTTGATACAAATTTGCTTCTGATGCAAGTATATGTTGAGACGAAACAATTCGATTTATTGTTGAAAAAATCTTCAGAAATGGTGGAAACATTTCCCACCCAAACTCAGTTTTATTATTATGTTGGACTGGCAAATAACCAGTTACAGCAATTCAAAAAGGCTAAGGAAATGCTTGAAATAGGGTTGGATTATTTGGTTAACGACCTAACATTAGAAATTAATTTTAACATCCAATTAGGGGAAGCTTACAACGGATTAGGCGATTTTAAGAAAAAAGAAGCCTATTTTACTAAAGCCAATCAGTTATTAAAGAAATAAAACACTATGAATAAATTTTTAGTTAAAGTTGTACTTATTTGTTTCTCTTGGTTGTTTTTACTTCAGTCCTGTAAATCAAAATCGGCAGTTGTTTCAACTACCAAAAACGATATTCAATTCAACGGCAAAAATACTATAGAAAACTATTATAACAATAAAGTGGCGTTTTCTACATTATACATAAAGTCAAATGTTCGATTTGACAATGGTAAACAAGCACAAAATGTTACAGCTGAAATAAAAATTAAGAAAGACGAACAAATTTTAGTAAGCATTCGTTTTTTAGGAATTACCATGGCCAAAGCTTTGATTACACCAAAGTCAGTGAGCTATTATGAAAAAATAAATGGCAGCTATTTTGAGGGAGATTTTAGTTTTTTAAGCCAATGGTTGGGAACGGACTTGAATTATGATAAGGTTCAGAATATGCTTTTGGGTCGTGCCATTGATGATTTAAAATTAGGAAAATATAAGGAATCTACTGTTGAGCAAACCATTCAATTGGACGATGTTTTAGACATCAAAAACAAGAAATCTTTCTTTTTTGACGATAAGACCTACTTGCTAAAAAAACAAGAAATAACACAAACAGCCGAATCGAGAAAAATTGAGATTGTTTATTCAAACCATAATGTGTTTACTGAAGCAACATTGCCTTTTACTGTTTTGATTAATTCATTTCAAACTAAAGGAAAAACAGAAATAAATTTAGAATATAACACCGTTACATTTAACGAAGAACTTTCTTTTCCTTATAGTGTTCCAAATGATTACAAAAGAATTATAATTAAGTAAATTTGCAGAAACTTATTTTTAATATGCCAAAATTCATCCTAAGCCTAATTTTTATAGGCTTGACTTCCGTTACTTGGAGTCAAACTTCACAACAAGAAAAACTAGAAGAACGAAAAGCCCAAATTCAAAGAGAGATTCGAGAAAATGAATCCTTGTTGAATTCTGTTAAGAAAAAAGAAAAATCAGCTGTCAATGTTATCATCATTCAAAACAACAAAATAAAACTGAAGGAAAAACTAATTCAAACAACCGAAAAGCAAACCAAGTTGTTGAATAACGATATGTATATCAATCAGGTACAAATAAACAAGTTGAAGAAAGAATTAGCTATACTTAAAGAAGATTATGCGAATATGATTTTAAAGTCGTATAAAAGTCGTTCGGAGCAAAGTAGAGCTATGTTTATTTTGTCGTCTGAGAATTTTCAACAGGCGTATAAAAGAGTGCAATACATGAAGCAATATACGAATTACAGAAAATTGCAGGGGGAAGAAATCCAATCCAAATCGGTTGAACTAATAGATTACAACGGAAAATTAGATAAACAAAAACAAGAAAAACAAAAACTAATTGCCGAGAAAGAAAAAGAGCGATTGTCATTGCTTAAAGAAAAACAAGAACAACAGAAAGTAGTCAATTCTATCAAAAAAGACAAAAACAAAATTGCTTCCGAAATCAAGAAAAAGCAACAAGAAGCCAAGGCAATTGATAGACAAATTGACCGATTAATTCGGGAGGCCATTGCCGAAGCTAACAGAAAAGCAGCGATGGAAAAGGCTATGGAAAAAGCTAAAGCCCAATCTAAAGCAGAATCTAAAGTAGAGACCAAAGAAGAACTAAAAACACGAGCTAAATCACTTGTTTCGACGGCTCCAGTGTCTTCATCAAAAATAGAGTTAACTCCCGAATCAAAAATAATTGCCGACAATTTTAGGGCTAATCGTGGCAGATTGCCCTTTCCTGTAGAGAAAGGGTTTATTTCATTGGGCTATGGCGACCAACAGCACCCGGTGTATAAAACCTTAACGGTTCACAATAGTGGGGTCGAAATCACCACGGAACAAGGAGCCAGTGCTAGAGCGGTTTTTGATGGTGTAGTGACAAGCGTAATTGTGCTATCACCGGTTAACAAAGCGGTAATGATTCAGCATGGAGATTATTTTACGGTTTATCAAAATTTGAGTTCGGTAA
>CAZHVE010000123.1:0-3712 GCA_964535705.1 uncultured Flavobacterium sp. | reverse complement strand
TTTAATCTATTAATTCTTGTTAGAAAAATATCAGTTTTCCAATCTAAAGTTCTTAAAAAGCCTTTTGTTTTAGTATTTATTAAGAATAGTTTTCAAGCACTAATTGCAAAATTTAAAAAGTTATAATGCCCTATTTTAGTATAATTACTTACTCTTAATAATAGAGCTCCTAATTGTAAAGAGTGCTATTCAAGTTTTTTCATTTCATTACTCTATAAATCCCTAAAAGTTGCAACTTTTGAGGATTACATTCCGTAAATTCTGTATAAAAAGTTTCTGAAAAATAATTAAAAAATCTACAATGCCCTATTTCAGTATTATTATTCCCTCTTTTAACCGAGCTCCTATTATAAACAGAGCTGTTCAAGGAGTTCTGGATCAAACCTTTCAGGATTTTGAAATACTAATTATTGATGATGGATCAAGTGATAATACTAAGGAAATCCTACAAGTATTTACTAGCGATAATAGAATCAAATACATTTTTCAAAATAATGCGGGGACATGTTCTGCAAGAAACACTGGAGCAAAACAGGCAACTGGTGTGTTCCTAGTTTTTTTGGATAGCGATGATACGGTTGAAAAGTCTTGGCTCGAGGATTTTTATCATTTAGCCATTCAAAACAAGGATTGGTTATTTTGTAGCATGAAAATAGTAAAATCTGATTCAAGGGAATATTTGGTTTCCGCTTTGGATCCCTATAAAAACGGTAAAATAAAAGGCAACAGTATTCCAGGTTCCTGGGCTATTAGAAAAGACATTTTTTTTAAAGTGGGTATGTTTGATGAAAATGTAAAGTTTGGCGAAAATGTGGAATTAAGGTTTCGATTGGATAAAGAAAAACTAACTTTAGGTATAATAGATAAATATAATTTTACCTATTTTGAATCTTTAGATGGGGAGAGTAAAAATTTAAAAAATAAAATCGTTTCCAATCTGTATATCATAAATAAGCACTCCAATTTGTTTAATAATCGCCCAGTTTTATTAAGATTATATTATCAAAATATCGCGGTAGCCTATGCCAAATTAGGAGTATGGAACAAGGCAAGAATTTATTTTTGGAAAGCTTATCTAATAGATATTTGGAAATGGAAAACTTTGGCTAGATTTAGTATTACTTTATTTCCTTTTTTGAGAAAAAAAATATGGAAAAAATAATGAGTGAAAGTTTAAACTTTGCTGCATTTATTATGACTTATCAAAGGGAGTCTACTTTGGAAGCGACCATTAATGCTTTGCTAAATCAATCATATCCCCCCCAAAAGATACTTATTGTAGATAATGATCCAGCTAGAAGTGCTGCTATATTAGTTTCAAAATTCCCCAATAATTCAATAGATTATTTTGCGGTAGGCTACAATTCAGGACCTGCAGGTGCTGCCAAAAAAGGTTTAGAAATTTTATCTGCTGAAGGCTATAAATGGATTGCTTGGATGGATGACGATGATCCCCCTATTTTTGAAGATACTTTTTCCATATTATTGAAAATAGCTCTTGCAAATAAAAAATGCGGTTGTGTGGGTAATGTTGGCCAGTATTTTAATAAAAAAACAGGATTAATGATTCGTGTACCAGATTATCAATTAGAAGGTAAAGGAATATTCGAAATCGATACTATTGCTGGTAATATGTGTAAAATTATCAACGCTGATGTTTGTTTAAAAGCAAAAGTTTATCCAGACGAAAGTCTGTTTTTTGGTTTTGAAGAACTTGATTTTGATTTAAGATTGCAACAAGCAGGGTATACATTATTAGTAGATAAAGAGTTATACAAAAGACACAGATTGTATTGGAACAGAACAGTATTTACAATTAAAAAAGGAGTCAAAAAAGATCTTAATCGTTTAAAAAGAGATTATTATTCTATTAGAAATAGTTTAATTATTATTAAAAAGCATAAACTATTCACTGCGTTTTCCCTTACTTTATTTAGGATATTATTAAAAATAATTAGGGGTTTTAGATATGGTATTGGTTATGGATATAAAAACGCAAAATTTATAATTTATGCTTTGTTCCATTTTTTTGTAGGTAAAAAAGGATTGGTTTCAATAGAATAATTCAGATATGAATACACCCATTTATTTTTATTATCCAAATAATTTTAGTGAAATCATTGATTATAAAAGTGGTTTAGATTGTTGGATTTTAAAAACATATATAATTCTTAAAAAAAATAAAACCAAATGGAATATTACTATTGGGAACTCAATTCCTGAAGTAGGCATTATTATATTTCATAAAGGATTTTTTCCTAAAAACACAATACCTAGTAAAAATCAGTTGTTTGTTTGTATACAGGCGGATTATGGACGCTATAAGTACGCTCAATGTCATATTTTACAGAACCCAGCTGGATTAAATAATTTTAAATTTTCTAAAAAAAGTTTTTTTGAAGAAAAACTTTTCTCGTTTGTAAAAAATAATTTTGTTCCACATTGGAATCAAGATAACATTATTTCTAGGGATAAATCTCGAGGGTTGCTTTTTGAGAACGTTTGTTTTTATGGTGTTCCTCAAAATTTCCCGAAAGAATTGTTGGAGATTGATTTTTCAGATACTTTATTAAATGAAGGAATCAAACTTAAAATAATAACAGATAGTTTTCAATGGAATGATTATTCTCAAACGGATTGTGTATTAGCAATTCGTGATTTTAATAGCAAATCTCATTTCAACAAACCTTTTTCTAAAATAATTAATGGTTATTTGGCAGGTGTACCCGTTATTGCAGGAAATGAGAGTAGTGCCATATATCTAAAAAACAAGTTGAAAATTGATATGCCAATCGCTAATTCAAAAGAGGAATGTATAGAAGCAATTTTAAATTTAAAAAAGAAATATACATATAGATTAGAAGAAGTTCAGTATGATAATTTAAAGTTAGGCATTTATCATGATGATGAAATAGTATTAGAATGGGAAACACTCATCGAAAAATTACAAAAGAATTATAAAAAGTGGCAGAAAAGCTCTCTTATAACTAAAAAATTATTTTATCAATTCTGTAGAATTTAAAAAAATGCATAATAAAAATGTCGTTGCAATTATGGTTACATACAATAGGCGAGATATTGTTCTTGAAGCCCTAGATTGCTTGCAAGCTCAAACAAAACAGGTTGCCCATATTGTAATAGTGGACAACAATAGTTCAGATGATACAATTGAAGTGCTTTTAGAAAGAAAAGATAGAGACCCTCGTATATCTATTGTTAGAAGTTTTGAAAATTCAGGTTTTGGTGCTGGTTTAGCATTAGGAATGAATTGGGCTTTAGAAAATTTAAGCCCAGATTATATGTGGTTGATGGATGATGATAGTTATCCAGTGTCTGATGCATTAGAGCTGTTGCTTAAGAACACAATCCAATATGACTATGATGTTTTAGGTTTGTCAGGTTATATATTGACAATGGGATCTAAAAAGAAAGTTATTCCACAAAGTAATTCTGTTGATGTTGATTTTATATTAATTGACAATGCACTAGTAAGTATTGAAACCATAAAAAAAATTGGAGTCCCGAGCGGTGAATTTTTCATGATGTGCGAAGATTATGACTATTGTTTGAGAATAAAAGAGGCTGGATTTAAATTAGGAGTTATTAAAAACAATCATGTTACTAGATTAAATTTAGGGTCTCAAAAATTCTCCAAAGCGACACTTTGGCGCGGTTATTATCATTCTCGAAATCACTTGATTATTTTAAAAAG
>CAZHVE010000122.1:0-3723 GCA_964535705.1 uncultured Flavobacterium sp. | reverse complement strand
CCACAACCTACTTCCAAAAGACTATATTTATCTTGCACAAACTGGGTTAAGATGTAATCAATTTTAGAATAAAAATTGGCATACAATTTCTTGCTAATTGGATTTTGAGATTCATATTCAAGACGAATAAAATCCCATAATTCATCAGACGACATTTCTTCAAAACCTATAAATTTATTGTCCATATAGCGGTTTTATTTTATTAATAGTTACAATTACTTCTTTCCAATCTATTCCAACTGTTTTGCAATACCATTGAATAGATTCCCATCGTGGAAAATTCTCTTTTAATGAAAAGGAAAGAGCTTCTTCACGAGAAATTTTACCTTCCCTAATTTGATTACTTCTAAAAGTATCATATTCACTAAAACCAGTTACAATATAATAAATGTAGTTATAAAATGCAGCAGTTCCATCACCAATTCGCCATGTTGACTCGGTTTCTGGATCGGTTTCCCAATTATACTCATTAATTAAAGTGTCAATAATCGTTTTTTCATTCCACTCTAAATAATGAAAAAGGTTTATATACGGATGTTTTATGTAGTAAAAAGATAAAAAAGCTCCAAAACTATCAATCAATGATGAATTAATATAGGCTGGGTTTTTACTATATTCTTTAAGGTAGAACAAAATCATGTTCATTTTACCACTCGATGAAATAGAAAACGATTTTTCTTTATGACCTAAATTGGGTTTAATACCACAAAATCCATATTTAAAAAAAGTAGATTCTAATAAGTTCTCTCCAAAAAATATTAGATTGACTTTCTTTTCATCCATAATTTTATTGGCGTAATAAAAATATTGTTTATCACCAGCCATAAATAAAGGAATGGTTCCTAAATGTGGTCTTTTTAACCAAGCAGAAACATTTTTTCTGATATTTTCTCTTTTTTTTCTAATATCAGCCGAAATTAATATGTGCTCGACTCCAAGTTTCGCACACATTCTTGATTGATTTCTTCGAGCTAAATCAGTAAGCATTCCCCAATCATATGAAAAAGCAATCGCTTTTAATCCTAAGACTTTAGTAACATAATGCAAGGCATAACAACTATCTCGACCGCCACTTAAACCAATTAAAACATCTGGTAAATTATTAGTATTTCTTTTACTGTCCGTAAGTTTTTTAAGCTCGTCGGCACCTTTTACTGGATACGATTTATAGTTATTACAATAATTACATATCCCTTTTGAGTCAAATTCTATATAGGGGAAAGTATCTGGCAGTATACATTTATTGCATCTTTTTAAGCCTGCAATTTTTCTTTTTTGATCTTGAAAATAACGAAGAAAATCTTCAGGAACAGGTTCTAAATCGTGTTCTAGTGATTTATTAATTGGTTGGTTGGATTGGAATTTTAATTCAATTTCCTCGATGACAATATGGGAAGCAGAAGCACCATTCGTAGTTGTTGCCACAATTTCAAATTGGTCATAATCAAATTCAAGCAAACTTTTATTTTGGACTTGCTGAATAGTGGTACTATCTAGTGTAAGACCGTTTTCTTTTAAAGCATTTTCAATAAAAATAGATTCGGAAGCGAACAAGAATAGCTCGGCCTTTTTATCAAAAAGATAATACAAAGAGCCATTATTGGTTGCAATACTTAGAATTGGTGATTTGGAATCAATGAAGGCAATATTGGCAACTCCTTCAATCTCGTCAAACATTTTTGATACGGATTGACTTCTATTAAAATTTTCGTTTTTATAGTGATTTAATAAAACAGGAATAATTTCAGTATCTAAATCGGTTTGTCTTTTATATTGATTATACTTTGTCCAAAGGTCTTCAAAGTTTACAATTATTCCATTGTGAATAACCACTAATCCTTCTTTTATAATTGGTTGGTTATTATGACTAAATTGCTCGTAACCGTTGGTTACTAGCCTTGAATGTCCAATACCAAGAAATAGCGAGTTGGTTTTAAGCTGTTTTTTTACGTCTTTATAAATTTTCCCTTTTATTAATTCTTTACCCGAGTAAGGAACTTTATGAACAAAGACTTTCTGTTCCTTTTCATTCAACAAAGCAAAACCAGATGCTTCCTTTCCTCTTTTTTCAGATTCTAATAAAAGTGTTTCGAAAAGTTGAGATGGTTTATTATTGTTTTCCTGTTTAGTGATAACACCAAATATTCCACACATACTTATTCTTTTTTAAAGACGTATAATCTATTAATTTTAAGCATGAATCCTTGATCGAAATCTAATTTAAATCCTTGACTTGCAAATAGTTTTACGATTTCTGATTTATTCAATCCATACACTTCCCCTTCTTTCATGCCTCTTTCGGTTTGGTCAACATCCCATGGTTTTCTTAAAAAGTGCCACACTGTTGAAATAACTGGTGGAATCATTGTAATTACCATTCTACCGTTTGGTTTGAGTAATCGGAAACATTCGCCAATTACATCAGCTCTATTAGGAATATGGTTTAATGCAGCTAAAATTGTAATGGTTTCAAATGAGTTATCATCAAATGGTAATTTAGAAGTATCTTCCACTACAATATCAACATTGCCCCAATCATAAACATCAACACCTGTTCCTTTTCCATAGGCACTTTTTAGTTGATTCATTCCACATCCAATGTCTAAAAGTTCCCCTTTTATATGAGGCAAAACTTTGTTTATTCTAACTTTTTCTAATTTTTTTCCTAAAATATCATTCATGCTAATTATTTATAAAGTCTATCGTTATCTTGAATATCCATCCACATTGCAAAAAGAAAACTTTGGATGGAACTTATTCCTAAAAATGTAAACGCAAATAATGTCTCAAAAGATAAGTTCTTGCCCTCTATCAAAGCAACAATAACTCTGTAGAGATAAGGCATCCAGATTATTCCCAATAGAAATGAAAAATGATATAAAATAAATAAGGGATGGAAATCTCTAAATAAATATTTAAACCAAAGTCGTTTAAAAAAAGATTTAATAAGTAAAAACGAAACTGTTGGAATTACTTTAAATATTTTCATTTTGGATTTTTCTCCAATATCATACACGGGTTTTATTTCTACTTCTCTCAAGGTGCAAAAAGCGATATTCAATTTCACAAGCATATCGTTGGGATAGCCGTATTTTTTATAAATATCATACAATTTTATTGCATTTAGCGCTTTATTCGAAATAGCTGTATAACCTGTTTGCGTGTCCGAAACATGCCAATATCCACTTGCTAATTTTGTCAAAATGGATAGTATTGAGTTACCAAAAAATCTAACTTTCGGAATTACAAGCAATGCGCTTCTATGTATTAAGCGATTTCCTTTGACATAATCAATATTTTCAAAAATAATAGGTTCGCACAAACTCAATAATTCCTCTGGATCCATTTGTCCATCGCCATCCATAGTAGCCACACAGTCTATTCCGTGATCTTTTGCCCATTTATATCCAGTAGCTATTCCTGCTCCTTTTCCTGCGTTTTGAGTATGATTTATAAGTACAATTCTATCTGTATTACTGACATTAAAAATTTCGTGATGCGTAAAAAAAACAATTTCTTTTTTTTGAAGCTCTTGCACAACCATGTTTGCCCTATTGTAATTATTGGGCTTAACTTTATCAAGAATAGAATTGATTTCGATACTTTTATTTGAGTTACTTTGAATATAATTTTCAATAACTTTAGCAGTAGTATCTGTTGATTTATCGTTGATAACAATAATTCTATCTACAAAATCAGGCATGGTTAGTAAAACCTGTCCTA
>CAZHVE010000121.1:0-3835 GCA_964535705.1 uncultured Flavobacterium sp. | reverse complement strand
GATTCTAAAGTTTTTTCTGCAATTAATTCTGGTTTTCCTCCAGAATTGTCATAAATCAGTATTTCATCAACAACAGAAAGATAAATATCAAAAAGATTTTTGTTCATTGCTACAAAGATAATCAAATCAAAATTTTATAGATAGGTATTGCTTAGAGATGTTTTCGGCTTTGAGGATGATGTCTTTCAAGGGTAGAGGATAGAGGTTGGAGGTTAGAAGTTTGAAATTTTTATTGCCATTGAAATTAAAAATGTTTTTTTTTGAATAACGATTAAAAAGCGTAACCCTTTTTTTAATACCAAAATGTTCAATAAATTAAATTTTCCCGTCGTATAAATCGGCTATTGGAAAAATCATGTCATAATCATTCCAGTTTAGATTGCCATCTATAATTTGAAACGAAGCAAAAAGTGTTTCGTCTAAATATTTTTTTATAGAATGATGTTGTGATTTTGATAAAAAATCAGAAAAATCAACAAACTTTTCTACACCATCATTAAATTCAATTAAGATAAGATAGTTGTCCAATTTTTTGGCACCAATTATTGTTAATGGTTTATCTAAATAATTATCTGTATTAATAACTGTAATTTTCATATTGAGTTAATATTTGTTTTTTAAAGGAATATGGAATTGCTTCGCCTGTTCGCTTTGCTCGAGTCGCACATAATTATTAGTGTTTGCTAATAGATTTTGTTAAGCTCATTTCATCTGATTAAAGTTTTTTCGTTATTTTTTCAAATTCAATTTCCTTGTGATATACAAAATAAGCAATCCATTTTTCGACTATTTTTTCTGAGTAGACTGCTAAAAATGCTTCAAAGTCTTTTAATTCCTTGTTTACCAATGGTTTTCTACCTTTAATATTTATTATTTTAATTTCTGTTATTTCTCCATTTTCAATACAAAATGTTGCTTTACTTTCAAACTCTCCTTTTTTAGCGTGAACGTGAATAGGTTAGTGTTCGTTGGAATAGAAGAACAAAATTATTCCTAAATATTCATATAATTTTGGCATAGCTAAATAATTTATCAAACAAAGATAATCACTATTATTTTAATGTATTATTATAAATAATCTGTTTTTCTTGATGTCCAAAACTTCGCCACGTTCTACCTCAAAATTAATATCCTGCAGGGCCCAAACGTAATCGCTCTCTCCTTTTGTAATGGGGTCGTTGGTATGCTTCGCCAATTCGTCCCGATAATTATCGGGACTCGGGTCGCCAATTTTCAAATACGGATTTTCCTTGCCGCGCACTTGATGCCAACAACGGTTGAGGTCGTGACTTAACGTACCTGTTCCTACCTGGCCAAGGCGGTATGGCGCCGGAGATGTTTTCGGCTTTGAGGATGATGTCTTTCAATGGGGTATTGGGTGTTGGGTGTTGGGTGTTGGGTTTTGGGTGTTGGGTGTTGGGAGTTGGGAGTTGGGTGTTGGGTGTTGGGTGTATCAATTATTTGGGAAATGGTGAAACTATTTACTTCTCACTATTTACTTCTCACTTCTCACTATTCACTATTCACTATTCACTTCTCACTATTCACTATTCACTTCTCATTATTCACTTTTTCACGGTTTTATTCTTACGATTTTATCTGAATAAAAGCATTGTAATCTATTAAATGTGATTTTATCTATCAGAAAAATTTAGATTCTCTCTTTTTGAAAAAGTTACTGCAAGAATTACAATCTTTTTATTTTCATCATCCACAAAATAATGGATGTGATAAGGAAACTGTTTTAGGTTATGCATTCTAATTTGTTTGTACATAACATCATCCCCAAATGGATTTTGTAAAATATTTTTTTCAGATTCTTTAACTCTATTCAAAAAATCCTTTGCTAAATTAGGAGAAATTGCTTTGTAATAATACATTGCCTTTTGCAAATCGTATTTTACAAATGGTTTATATACCATCTTTCATTTCATAATTCTTGTTCCAATTCATCTAGCAACAAATCAAAAGGGCTCACATCATCTGGATTTTGAGCATAATCATTTAATCGGGCATCAAGTAATTTTTTTGTTTCGTCCGAAAATTCAATTTTATTTTGTTGTTTGGGCAAAATAATAACTTCTACAGTATTGGCATCAAAATCATCAGGAAGCACAATGGTAAAAGTGTGGTTTTTTACCTCAACAAATTGTCGTATAGCATTCATTTTTGCTTTTTTTTATATTAAACAAATGTAACTAATAGTTTTATTTTACAGTCAATTTACACCTCAAAAAAGAAATTTCAATCCGTATTCGGAATTACTATCTTGAAAGGAGACCAACTCAATTGTTACCTAAGCCTAGCGACAATTTAGGTATTGGGTGTTAGGAATTGGGTGTTGGGTTTTAAGCCATAAAATTATTAATCTTTCCTCCTAAATTTTCATACATCTGAATAATAGGCTCAAATTCCATTTTCAAATCAGGATACAATACGGATATTTTATAAATATGATTAATTGTTTCTAAACAACTGGCATGAGAAAAAACTAAAAACCGAATAAAGTCTGCTTTGTATTTTCTCCGTCCGTATTCTTCTACTATATTAGAAACAACACTATCTGAAGAACGTCTAAGCTGACTGCCTAATTCATAGAGTTCATATTTTGGCAGTTTTAATGTTTTGGGATGTAATGCTACAAACAAATCCATACTTATACTATAAATATCTAAATCTTTATGACTTTTAAAATCACTCATAACAATTTTTTATTAGAGAATACTAAACCCACAACTCATAAGTGTCACTTGCCATATTTAAGAATCCAATTCTAATTATTCCAATTTATTTGGATTTTGATTTTCTGAAAGTTGTTTGAAATTTTGTGTGCTTACTATTTTCTTACCCGACTTTTGTTCCAGGTCTTTACGTGCTTTGCCGGCAACACTTCCACCTGCTTTGGCAGCTTTATGGTTATCGACAAATCCTTTGGCATTTTTGTTTTTGGCAATTTCAGTAGTTGATGCTTCGCCAAGCATTGTAAAAATAAGCTCTAAATCAGTCATGTGATCTCGGAGATTTTCGGATGCTTTTGTTAAGCCTTTTAGTTTTTTATAATCACTCGGGATAATGCCAAATGTGGCTTTGCTAATTTCTGCGGTTAAGATAGCATACTCTTTCCCTTCTTTGACGCCTCTTTGCTTCCATTCATTAGTTAATTCGTCTCGAACTAAGATCCCACGAATACGCTTTTCTATCCATTGATCACTATATCCTTTGGCTTTATAGGTGGCTCTAATACGCGATTGGGCTAACTCTGGATTTTCAATTTCGGCGATTCTTTCGGCTCCTACTTGTGCTAACCATTGCTTGAATGGTTCCGCTTTTGGCGAAGGAATAGATTGAATTAATCGAAGAAGTTGTTCATTGTCAGCAACATCGGTCATTCTCATTTTGCCGTCTTCAGCCTGCATTTTCAACTGTCCCAATTTTTGGGACAGTTCACTTCCTTCTTGTTGCAATTTAGTTTTTAATGCATTCCAATATTTTCTTGAGCGTGGAGAGTTTGTGAGTACTGCAATTACATCAATAATAGAAAAATACCATTTTTGCTCTTCTTCATTCCAAATGGAACGAACCTGTTGCTCTTCGAATAACTTTATATTGCTCATAATTAATTATTTTTTAGTTTATAGCAGCCCTCTTCAAAACAATCCCCCAGACATCTTTTTTTTACGCTGCCATATTATGACTATGGTGAATCGTGAATCGTCAGTGGTGAGTCGTCAGTGGTGAGTAGTGAATCGTCAGTCGTAATTAAAACTAATTATGCTCACTACTATTCACTTCTCACTATTCACTTCTCACTATTCACTTCTCACTATTCACTTCT
>CAZHVE010000120.1:0-3847 GCA_964535705.1 uncultured Flavobacterium sp. | reverse complement strand
GACTGTGAAGGCAGAAGGATTCGAACCTTCGACCGCCTGCTTAGAAGGCAGGTGCTCTATCCAGCTGAGCTATGCCTCCATTAATTATAAGTTAAACCAATTAAAATAAAAACTTAATAATTAGTCGGGGTGGCAGGATTCGAACCTGCGGCCTCCTGCTCCCAAAGCAGGCGCGATAACCGAGCTACGCTACACCCCGAAATTTAAAAAATTTAAAACCAAGTGATTTTACAAAATCCTCTTACTATCTCAGAATGATAAAAATTAAAATGATTACTCATTTTAATTTACCATATTGGTATTCTTAAAATTTCTGAGGTGCAAAAGTAATTAATTTGTATGGGTAAAGCAAATTATTTAGTGAAAAGTATGCCGGAATTCGAACAAATAACTTTAAAGGACAATTAATTTACGGTATTCAAAAAGTAGTGCCACTTAAATGCACTATAGAGTCAATAAGTTACCTCAAACTAGCTCCCAATTCCGTTTCGAAATTCTTTTGCAACTTGCCCATAATTTTGTCAATTTGAACATCGGTCAAGGTTTTTGAACTATCTTGAATGGTAAAACTCACCGCATAGGATTTCTTTCCTCCCGGAAGATTCTTGCCTTGGTATACATCAAACAAATTAATGTCCTTTAATAGCGTTTTTTCAGTTTGTCTGGCAAGATTGTAGATAGATTCGAAAGTCACATTGTCATCTAACAACAAGGACAAATCTCTGCTCACTTCAGGATATTTAGGGATTTCAGTGAATTTGATTTTATTAGAAAGTAATTTTAAAATTAAGGCCCAATTGAAATCAGCATAAAAAACTTCTTGCTTAATGTCAAAATGTTTCAAAACGGATTTTTTAACTACACCATATTCCACTAATATATCATTTCCAAAACCGATTGCAATTCCTTCCGAAAAAACATCAGAAGACATTGGGATGTTTTGTGTTTTTTGAATGCCTAACCTCGCAATAACCCCATTTACATGCCCTTTGAATAAAAAGAAATCGGTAGGTTTTTGTGGATTTGTCCAGCTTTCTTTATTTCTGTTTCCTGTTATGAATAGCGTCAAATGCTTGTGTTCTTCATAACCAGAAGTGAATTTATGATAGGTTTTTCCAAATTCAAAAAATTTCAAATCTGAATTTCTGCGATTGATATTATAGGATATTGCTTCCAATCCCGAGAACAATAATGATTGACGCATTGCTGCTAAATCAGTACTCAGTGGATTTAACATCATTACATTGTGCTCAGATTTTAGCATTTCAGATAATTCAACATAAGATGAAGTCGTCAATGAGTTAGCCATAATTTCATTGAATCCTTGCGAATTCAATTGGGTCGCAATGACATTTTGAACCTTATAATCTTCCGTTCTCGGAGAATTAGAAACCGTAGCATTCAGTTTTTCCGAAAAATTAATATTGTTGTATCCATAAACCCGAAGGATTTCCTCGATGACATCGATTTCTCTTTGCACATCGACGCGGTAAGCCGGAATTGTCAAACCCAATCCAGCGTCAGAAACGCTATTTACCTTAATTTCTAATGATGCCAAAATGTTTTTGATGATTTCTTTTGGCAATTCTTGTCCAATAATTTTCTTTACATTATTGAAATTTAATACTACTGAAAAATCTTCAATTTTCTTTGGATATACATCTTTAATATCGGAGGTTATTTCTCCACCAGCTACTTCTTGAATCAATAATGCAGCACGTTTTAGAGCATATTCTGTAATAGTTGGATCTATTCCTCGTTCAAATCTAAAGGAAGCATCAGTGTTTAATTGATGTCTTTTAGCACTTTTGCGAATACTCACAGGATTAAAATAAGCACTTTCTAGAAATATTGAAGTTGTTGTTTCTGAAACTCCAGATTCTTTACCACCAAAAACTCCTGCGATACATAAAGGACCTGAATCGTCACAAATCATTAAATCTTCTTCGTGTAATGTTCTTTCAATTGCGTCAAGAGTGGTAAATTTTGTTCCAGTAGGAAGTGTCTTTACACTGATTTTCCCATTTATTTTAGCAGCATCGAAAGCGTGGAGGGGTTGTCCTAATTCGTGTAATACATAATTGGTAACATCAACAATGTTATTTTTTGGATTTAATCCAATAGATTTTAATCGATTTTGTAACCAAGTGGGTGATGGTTTTACCGTTATGTCCGAGATAGTTAGCCCACAATAGCGCGGAGCTAATTTGGCATCTTTAACATCAATATCAATTTTCAAAGTTCTTTTATCAACTCTAAAATTACTTACCGAAGGAGAAATTAATTCTACTTTAATCCCAGTTTGAAGCAACCCTGCTCTTAAATCTCTCGCTGTTCCCAAATGACTCATGGCATCAGCACGATTAGGTGTTAAACCTATTTCGAAAATCTCATCATTTTCAACCTTAAAAACGGTTGCAACTGGAGTTCCTGGAACTAGAGTATTATCAAGAATTAGAATACCCTCGTGACTTGTTCCGAGTCCTAATTCGTCTTCGGCGCAAATCATTCCAAAACTTTCTTCGCCTCTAATTTTTCCTTTTTTGATTTGAAAAGAGTTCCCCTCCTTATCATATAAAGTAGTTCCAATTGTGGCAACGGCTACTTTTTGTCCCACAGCAATATTGGCAGCACCACAAACAATCTGAACAGGAGTGCCATCACCTAAATCAACAGTAGCAACCTTCAATCGATCGGCATCAGGATGTTGAACACAAGTTAATACATGACCTACTAGGACACCTTCTAAACCACCTCGAACCGATTGGAATCTTTCGACCACTTCGACTTCTAAACCTAAATCGGTCAATAAAGCAGCTGTTTCATCGGATTTCCAATCGATTTTAACGAATTGTTTTAACCAGTTGTAAGATATTTTCATTTTTCAATTTTATGAGAGTGCAAATATAGGGATTGCGGTTTGGAGTTGGAAACAATTTATTTTGTTTTTATAATACATTTCTAATCGTTATTTAAAGAATTTCCTCCACATGTTTTTTAATGTTTTCGGCAATTTTTTGGGTAGGTAAATCATTATCGTCATTTCCAAAAGGATCTTCTATTTCTTCGGCTATTAGTTCTAAACTTGCCAAAACATAGAAAATAAAAACCACTACAGGAATTACAAAATAGCCTAAAATAAAAACATAAGCAAAAGGTAAAGTCATCACATAAAAAAAGATAAACTTTTTAAGAAAAACACTGTAAGAGTATGGTATTGGTGTATTTTTTATTCGCTCACAAGCCCCACAAATATCAGTAAAAGAGGAGATTTCTAGATTGATATACAGGAGTTGTTCCGCTGAAATTTGTTTGGTTTTATGCAAATCATTCACTTTTTGGAATACCATTTTTGCAATGTGGTTGGGGCGGTGCTTGTGTTGATCGATAGACAAAAACAATTCTTCGGATAGTTCTTTTCCGGTATCTTCGTCTTTCAAATGTTTATTCAAAATGGAGGCATAACCCGGAATTAATTTTCTAAAAAAAGCTTTGTCTTTCTCTTCTTCGAGTATAGCATTTAGTTTTAAAGCTAAATTTCGACTATTATTAACTAACGAACCCCATAATTTCCGACCTTCCCACCAGCGATCATAAGCGGTATTAGTTCTAAAAACGAGCAATAAGGAAATCACAAAACCCAACATGCCGTGCATTATCGAAATGTTTTTTACATGACTATCATCGGGTAATTGCCAATATTCAACTTCTAAAAAAGTAACTATTCCGCAATATCCACCTATAAAAAGCATGAGTGGAAATAATTGTCGAAAGGTATCGGCCTTGTGAAAGCGAAATATAAACGTTATCCAGTCTTTGGGGTTGTAACTTATCATTTTTATTTTTT
>CAZHVE010000119.1:0-4070 GCA_964535705.1 uncultured Flavobacterium sp. | reverse complement strand
GCATTCTCGAATTGGTTTCAACCGTAACATCTTTGTTGCCACAATCCATCCACTCAGCTACTTCGCCAGGCACAAATTTCATTCCTTTGGCCATCATTTGCTTTATTCCGTCGTTAATTTGGTATTCTCCTCCGTGAATAATATTGTTATCCAACACGAATTGCAGTTCATTTTTAAGAACGGCAACATCTTTAAAATAGTAAATGCCAATAACGGCAAGATCCGAAACAAATGCTGCTGGTTTTTCGACCAATTCCACTATTTCATTCTTTTCGTTTAAGTTGATTACCCCAAAAGCTTCCGGTTGATCCACTTGTTTTACCCAAATCACACTATCAGCAGTTTGGTCTAAATCAAAGTCGGCACGAATCAACGTATCGGCATACGCAATAACGGCTGGTCCGCTCAGCGAATCTTTAGCACACATAATAGCATGACCTGTTCCAAGTGCCTCGTTTTGATAGTAAATCGTTCCTTTGGCACCTAGCTTTTGAGCAATGGCAATTAAATCTTCTTCTACTTTTTTTCCAAAACTTTCGTGAATAATAAAGGCAATTTCTTCAATATCCTGATTCAAAACCCCTGCAATGTCTTCGACTAATCGGTGTACGATTGGTTTTCCAGCAATTGGGATCAAGGGTTTAGGAATGGTTAAGGTGTGTGGTCTTAATCTGGATCCTCGTCCAGCCATTGGTACTATTATTTTCATATTTTATTGAAAGATTAAAAGATTAAAAGATTTAAAAATTCAACATCGCAAATCTTTAAATTTTTCAATCTTTAAATTATTAAATTTTATTTCACTCCCGTACTTCCAAAACCACCTTCACCTCTTGAGGTTTCGGATAATTCCTTGACTTCAATCCATTCGGCTCTTTCGTGTTTGGCGATGATGACTTGGGCAATGCGTTCGCCATTTTCGATGACGAAAACTTCATTGGATAAATTGACCAAAATCACGCCAATTTCTCCACGATAATCCGCATCGACAGTTCCAGGCGAATTGAGTACGGTAATTCCTTTTTTGGCCGCCAAGCCGCTTCTTGGTCGCACTTGCGCCTCATAACCTATGGGTAATTCGATAAAAAGACCTGTTTTAACAATGGTTCTTTCCAATGGATTCAAGGTTATAGATTCTGTTAGATTTGCTCTTAAATCCATTCCTGCCGAGGCTATGGTTTCATAGTTGGGCAAGTCGTGTTGCGATTTGTTGATGATGTTGATGATCATATTTTAGGTTCTGGGTGTTAGGTTCTAGGTTCTGGGTATTAGGTTTTGGGTTTTGGGTTTTGAAAAAATTAAAATCTAGGAATTGTTGTTCTCTAACTCACTTTTCTTCTCAACATTCCTTTTAAAGTATCCTTTTCATTGTGATATATAAAATACATAAACCCGATTAATAATAGTATTCCGATGAAGTAATTTTCGCGGAAACCGTAGAAGGAAATAACGGAAAAGAGGATGGACAATCCCAAATAACCGCCTATTTTTTCCATATCATACGGAATTGGGTAATACTTATTTCCGAGAACGTATGAAATGAGCATCATGCTTCCGTAAGCCACAATGGTGGCGATTGCCGAACCATAGTAGCTGTATTTTGGAATTAAGAGATAGTTTAAAACCAAGGTCAGTACTGCGCCCACAATGGAAATATAAGCCCCCATTTTGGTTTTATCGGTGAGTTTGTACCAAACGGAGAGGTTGTTGTAAATGCCCAGAAAAAAATTGGCCAAAATGATTAACGGCACCACTTTCATCGCTTCCCAATACGATTTATTGTCGAGCAACAATAATTTCAAAACATCGGCAAAAACGATAACGGCAAGCAGAATTAGCGAGCCCATTATTACGAAATATTTGGTGATGACTGCATAGGTTTGCGGCGCATTTTCGTTGTTGGAATGACTGAAAAAGAAAGGCTCTATTCCTAGACGGAAGGCCGTGGCAAACAAAACCATAAACAACCCGAGTTTGTAGCAGGCTGAATAAGCACCGACTTCGGATTTGGCACTATTTTCGGGAAGCCAATAGCCCAGCAAAATTTTATCAAAATGTTCGTTGACAGCAAAGGCGATTCCTGCCACTAGAATTGGCAAGCCATAGTGCATCATTTTTTTCCAAAGTTCCCTATCGAATTTTCGGTTCAATGAAAGATAATTTGGAGAAAGCACCACAAAGGTCAATAAACTGGCTAATAAATTGGCAACGAAAATGTATCCTATCTCAAAATGTTCGACATATAAATTTCCAATAAACGAATTAGGATTGGCTTCGGCTATTTTTGGTAAAAACAATAAGAAGAATAGGTTTAACAACAGATTAACTACCACGTTTCCTATCTTAATTGCGGCATACATAATGGGGCGTTGGTTCGCGCGCAGTTTAGAAAACGGGACAATGACCAGGGCATCTAGTACTAAAATCCAAATAGAATAGGTGATGTATTGCACGTCAACATTTGCCCAAGCTGCCAAAGAGTTCCTAAAAATCAAGGCCCCAAAAAGGAAGAAAATAGACGACCAAAATATGGAAATGGTGGTGGTGGCCACTACGTTTTGTTTGTCAGTTTCGGAATTGTAAAAACGGAAAAAAGCAGTTTCCATTCCGTAGGACAAAATGACATTGAAAAAAACCATCCAAGACAATACGATGGAAACTTCACCGTATTCGGCTGTGGGTAATATCCCAGTGTACAATCGTACCAATAAAAAACTCAACATACGCGGCAAAACCGTAGCGAGTCCGTATATGACGGTTTGTTTAAAAAGATTTTTATATAATCCCAAGGGTGAGTTTTTATTTGTAAAAAACAAAAATAACTAATTCTTTCGTTTTCGGCTCATATTGAACCCCTAATCGTTCTTTTTGTTTCCTTTTTTAAGGCAAAAAAAAGTCCCGCGATTGCAGGACTCTAATATTATATTCGAAAAAAATTATCTTTTCAGGGTTTCTCGATTTTTAAATTTATTTTACACCTTATAAAAAACATCTTCAATAGCAATGTCCAATTCCGGAAAAAAGGGACTTTTAATCTTTTCGCCTTCCACCTGCGGTTTCAAACCTATGAATTCGTTATTCACTAAAGTGTAAACCAGTATTATTTTATCATTCGGCTCTATTATCCAATATTCTTTCACACCGGCCTCTTGGTACAAATTAAACTTGGTATGCACATCGTGTTTGCTATTGTTTGGGGATATAATTTCGACCATTAAATCGGGCGTTCCGTTACAGCCTCTTGCATCTAGTTTGCTTTCGTCACATATAATACACAAATCGGGCTGCACCACTGTGGAATCTTTTTTGGCTGAGGGTATTGGCAAACGAACATCAAAAGGAGCTTGGAAAACTCGGCAAGCCGTTAGTCTAAAATTGATATAAAAAATTCCTGTAAGATTATTAACGACCGTTTGATGTGCCATACTCGGCGCAGGACTCATTTTTAAAATAAACCCTTTTATCAATTCCACACGTTCCTGAAATTGCCATTTCAAATAGTCTGAATAACTATAGGTTTTGGTCAAATCTAAATCCGAAAAATTAGTAATTATTGCCATCTTTATAGATTTTAAAAAACAAATTTAATCAATTGGGATTACTCTTTTGAATAAAAAACAAAAAAGCCAACAAAATTTGCTGGCTTTCTATTCTAATTCCCCCCTCTGGGGTTATGGGGCTTTATCCTTTCAAAGCTTCTGCTCCACCAACAATCTCTAAAATTTCGTTAGTAATCGCTGCTTGACGTGCTTTGTTGTAAGTCAATTTCAATTGGTCTCTCAACTCGGTGGCGTTGTCTGTTGCTTTGTGCATGGCGGTCATACGCGCTCCGTGTTCAGAAGCAAATGAATCTCTGATACCTTTGTACAATTGTGTTTTCAAAGATTTTGGAATCAAAGTCAATACAATTTCTTCTTTAGATGGTTCAAATATATAATCACCTGTTGAAACTGGGGTATCAGATTTTATGGGAGCCAATGGCAAAAATTGTTCTACTTGAACGATTTGAGTTGCTGCATTTTTAAATTGGTTGTACACCAATTCGATTTTATCATAATCCCCAGAAACAA
>CAZHVE010000118.1:0-4316 GCA_964535705.1 uncultured Flavobacterium sp. | reverse complement strand
AAAACCACGCCTTTGGCGTGGTTTTTTGCTTTTAATCGTAAAATACTGTATTTCAACTGTTTTATTGTTAAAAAATTTAATTTTTGATTTTGTATTTCTTAACTTTAAGTAACTAATTTTAAATACAACAATCATGAAAAAAATTATTTTATCAGCGATGGCAATTTGTGCCTGTAGCTTTGCAAATGCCCAAGATCAAAAAAAAGAGGTTACTAGTGGGCAAACCTCAGAAGGAAAATGGTTAATAGAAGCCAATACTGGTTTTGGCGGAGGCACCTCGGCCCATGCCGCTAATACAGGATTTGGTTTTACCTCTGATGACGGAGTTACAAATTGGTCTGTAGGGGGCGAAGCAGGGTACTTTGTTGTTGATGATTTCGCCATTAAAGCCGGAATTGGATACTCCAGTTTTTCAGATGGAGATATAACTGCCTTCTCCTATAAAATAGGAGCTAAATACTATATCAATAGTATGATTCCCATTCAAGTAGATCTTACCGGTGCAAGTTGGAAGGATGCTCCTGAAAATCCTCTTTGGGTTGGAGTTCAAGGAGGGTATGCTATTTTCTTGGGCGATAGTGTTTCTATTGAGCCGGGTTTGCGCTATAACTTTAGTTTGAATGATAATTTCAACGACAAAGGAATTTTTGAATTGCGAGTTGGTTTTGCCTTGCATTTCTAATTTTGGTTCTACCGGAAACGGTGTGAAAATTAGCTTTTTTTGAACCATTAAGGAAGTTAAGAACCATTCAGTACACGCTAAAACTTAATTACCTTATTTTTCTTAATGGTTAAAATCTTTGTAAATTTTACTTTAAATACTTTTATTTCACACAAATACCAGAAGAACCCTAATTTTAAGAATTCTACTTTATAAAACCACGCCATGGCGTGGTTTTTTTATGTCCATAAATTGCTTTACTTTGCTTTCATGAAAGGAGCATTACTGATTATTTTTGGCAAGAACTAATCAGATTAAGCAAATTACATCTGCTTGTCGGCCGACAGCTACGACCGATAAAAATAAATAGCAACACATGAATTGGAATCCGTATATTAAAAGTTATCAATCGTATTTGAGAATTGAAAGAGGGTTGTCTAAAAATACCATGGACAATTATTCTTTTGATATCGAACGGTTGTGCCTTTTCTTAGAAGAAAATGCCATTGCTATTTCACCTCTCAAAATAGGGGAAGAAACCATTCAACAGTTTATTTATTGCGTTTCTAAAGAAGTGAATCCCCGTTCGCAAGCTAGGATTATTTCAGGATTAAAAAGTTTTTTTAGTTATTTAATTTTCGAAGATTATCGGTCGGACAATCCTATGGAGTTGATAGAAACCCCCAAAACGGGAAGAAAGCTTCCCGATACCTTGTCGGTTGATGAAATTGACGCCTTAATCTTAGCTATTGATTTAAGTTCAAACGAAGGGGAGCGCAACCGTGCCATGCTGGAAACACTCTATGGCTGCGGACTTCGGGTTTCGGAATTGGTATCATTGAAAATTTCCGATTTATTTTTTGAGGAAGGTTTTGTCAAAATTACGGGTAAAGGAGATAAACAACGCTTTGTGCCTATAGGAATTTTGACCCAAAAATACATTCATATTTATAAAGATAGCCAAAGAATTCATTTGAATATCAAAAAAGGACAGGAGGATACTCTCTTTTTGAATAGGAGAGGTGGTCAGCTTTCCCGGGCAATGGTATTTACCATTATTAAGGATTTGGCAATCAAAACAGCATTACATAAAAACATAAGTCCCCACACTTTGCGACATTCCTTTGCAACACATTTATTAGAAAATGGTGCTGATTTGCGTTCTATTCAACTCATGCTCGGTCACGAATCGATTACTACTACAGAAATTTATGTACATCTGGACAGGAAATTCTTGACAGAAGTCATGAATACTTTTCATCCTAGGAAATAGTGTTCAGTAATAAGTTTTCAGTATATGTAATACCAATTTGATTTGTCAAGTAGTCCAATTGTCAGTTCAAGCGCAGTCGAGAACCATTATTCAATTTCGACTTTAGCTTAGTCGAAAGGCTCGATTTGACATAAAAATAGTGGGACTAATACATATAGGCAATTGGTATAACCTCAAATTTTGAAACTTCATAGCATAAAAAAAATCGTAATTTGTTTACGATTTTTTTATGAATATTATATATTTTCTTAATCAACTGATCACTAAAAACGGATTACTGAATACTATTTCGCTATATTTACCGCTCTTGTTTCTCTAATTACGGTAACTTTTACTTGACCAGGATAGGTCATTTCAGTCTGAATTTTTTGTGAAATTTCGAAAGATAATGAGGCTGCATTTTCATCGGAAACTTTTTCACTTTCTACAATCACACGAAGTTCCCTTCCCGCCTGAATAGCATAGGCATTTTTAACACCACTGAATCCGTAAGCTACTTCTTCTAAATCTTTTAAACGTTGTATGTAAGAATCCAAAATTTGTCTTCTGGCACCAGGTCTAGCGCCTGAAATTGCATCACAAACTTGTATAATTGGGGATAATAATGATTTCATTTCAATTTCATCGTGATGCGCTCCAATCGCATTGCAAACCTCTTCTTTTTCACCATATTTCTCAGCCCATTGCATTCCTAACAAAGCGTGTGGCAAATCACTTTCGGCATCAGGAACTTTACCGATATCATGCAACAATCCGGCTCTTTTGGCTAGTTTAACATTTAAGCCTAATTCAGCAGCCATGATGCCACAAAGCTTGGAAACTTCGCGTGAGTGTTGCAATAAATTTTGCCCATAAGATGAACGGTATTTCATACGTCCCACTACTTTTATCAATTCTGGATGTAAACCATGAATACCCAAATCAATAACAGTACGTTTGCCTACCTCAATGATTTCATCGTCAATTTGCTTGGTTGTTTTAGCAACCACTTCTTCGATACGAGCTGGATGAATTCGTCCGTCTGTTACTAATTTATGGAGGGAAAGGCGGGCTATTTCTCTACGAACGGGATCAAAGCAAGAAAGGATAATGGCTTCAGGTGTATCATCTACAATGATTTCAACTCCCGTTGCAGCCTCTATCGCTCTAATGTTTCGGCCTTCTCGACCAATAATCCTACCTTTTACATCATCGGATTCTATGTTGAAAACCGATACACAGTTTTCTACCGCTTCCTCTGTACCTACACGTTGAATGGTATTGATAATGATTTTTTTGGCCTCTTGTTGTGCAGTTAATTTTGCTTCTTCAATGGTATCTTGAATGAGAGACATCGCTTGTGATTTTGCTTCAGATCGTAAACCTTCAATCAATTGGTTTTTGGCGTCTTCAGTCGACAATCCAGAAATGACCTCAAGATGTTGTAATTGACTTTTGTGCATTTTGTCAACTTCTACTTGTTTCTTGTCTAAAGTTTCAATTTTGGAGGTATATTCAAGTGTTTTTGCTTCAAAATCGTCATTTATTTTTTTAGTTTTGGATAGTTCACTCGAAATTTGGGATTCTTTGTCTCTAATTCTTTTTTCCACTTCTGCCATCTTTTGGTCACGAGACAAAATAACTTGCTCATGTTCTGATTTCAGTTCGATAAACTTTTCCTTTGCCTGAAGGATTTTATCTTTTTTAATGTTTTCGGCTTCAAGATTGGCGTCTTTCAAAATCGACACCGCTTCTTTCTTTGCGCCTTTGATTAAATTGGAAATATTGCTTTTTTCTATTGTTTTAGCTATGCCAAAACCTCCTGCAAGCCCACCAATTCCTGAAATAATTATTGTTAAAATGTCCATAATTTATTAAAATTTATTATATAAAAAAACCTACATTAGGTTGCTTGAATAAACTCGGATTGACAAGTTTTGAGCTAACTCACTGTTCAAGTTTTCCTGACGAATCGGGACGTACTATAGTAGTGATGATTGGCTCATTCTAATTTGTTAGTGTTGAGTTTACCAAATAGGAACTAATGTAGGCAGTATCTTAGTTGTTGTAAAGAACGTGTTTACTCTTTGAGATATTGATCTAAAGCGGCATTGATTTTTTTAATTCTCTCAATGGTTGCTTCGCCATCTATGGCATTATCAATTTGTTTTTGTTCGGATTGTGAAGCAAATTGCAAGGCACACATCGCCAATAAATCCTGCTTGTCACGAACAGCATAATTTTCTTCAAATTGCTTAATCATCACATCAATTTTTTTTGAAGCGCTTCTGAGCCCTTCTTCCTGAAGCAGTTCTACCGTTAATGGATATACCCTGTCTGCAATTGATATTTTAATTTTAAGCTTTTCGTCCATATCTTTTACTAATCTGATAGCTGTGCTAT
>CAZHVE010000117.1:0-4322 GCA_964535705.1 uncultured Flavobacterium sp. | reverse complement strand
ATTGCCTATTGTGGTTCAATCCGTAGGAGGTTGTGGTAATTCTACTAATAGAACACTAACGTTGGCTAGATCGTTACCTACTGCACCAACGGCATTAGTGCTTACTAACACAAGCGAAACAATTCTTGAGGATTTAACTAAAATCACCAAAGTAGGGCCTTACACAGGAACTAACATTGATTTTACATTGACTGCGACACCTTTTACTACGCAAGGAGCAACAGCGACTTCGTATGCATGGGTTCTTCCAGAAGGAGTTGAGATTGTTTCAGATTATACCTTTACAGATGTAAGTGTTACCACAGTTGTAGCGACTGTGCCAACTACGGTTGTTACACCTGCATTTAAAACTGATGAAAACACAATAACCATTAGGTTCTCTGGTTTTCAAGTAAAAACAACTGGTAGCTTGTTATTAAGTGTTTACGCTGTAAACGGTTCAGGAAATTCAATAGCCAGAACCTTAGTATTAGCCCGAGCCGTACCAACGGCTCCTACGAAGTTAGTTCTTACTGAAGGTCTTTCTACAACAGCAATTACTAAAGTAAGTGCTTATACAGGTAAAGACACCTCATTGACCTTGACCGCTACTCCGTTTGCCACTCAAGGAGCAGAAGCTACTTCATTTAGTTGGGTGCTTCCTGCTGGAGTAAATGTTACTGCTGGTGCTACTAATTTAACAATTCCTGAAACTGATGTTAATGGTAATAAAACTTGGACAGGTACAGCAAGTGTATTGACAATTAATTTAGAAGTTACAGGAGCAACATCAATTCCTTTGAGTGTGTATGCCGTAAATGGTGCTGGAACTTCTTCAACTGTTCGAACCTTGACTTTGACAAGTGCAGTGCCAACTGCGCCTGCCATAGTTGGAAGTGGTGGAAATGGCACAGCTACTCAATTCGGTAGTTGTCTTTCTAAAACCTACACGGCTACTTTTATACCGGGGGCTACTTACAATTGGACAGTTCCAGGAAATGCACCATTTACAGGTGGTAACGGAAATGTTATCGTGGTTGATTATTCAGGTACAACTTTAGCTGTAGGATTAGCTGTAGCGGTAACTTGTTCTGCAACAAACGGTACAGGAAACAGTGCTACAAAATCACTTACAGTGAAAAGAATAGCTTGTGTCACTCCACCTGCACCAGCTCCAATAGTATTTAATGTTGTGAATAATTCTAGTGTTGCGTACATAATTAATGGTACTGACAACAATCCGACATTGACTCTTACAAGAGGATTAACATACACGTTTAATATTAGCGCAAGTGGTCATCCTTTCTTTATTAAAACAACATCAAGCACTGGTATAGGAAACGCTTACAACGTAGGTGTTACTAATAACGGAATTGATATTGGCACCATAACTTTTGTTGTTGATGCTAATGCTCCAAGCCAGTTGTTTTATAATTGTCAATATCATGGAAGCCAGGCAGGTATAATAAATATTGTCAACCCAACAGGTACAAGGTCAGCAAAAGTATCGACAGATCTTAATATAATTGCTTATCCAAATCCATCTTCATCTGAGTTTACTATCGAATCTTCTGCAAAAGGAGCAATGTTCGTGAAAGTATATGATATGCAAGGTCGTTTAATCGAAAACCGTCAAGCAACTTCTAACTCCGTTCAAGTAGGTTCAAGATACGCTGCTGGCACTTACAATGTAATTGTAAACCAAGGGGCTAATACCAAATCGGTTCGTGTGATTAAGAAATAATTTAATCATTCATTAATTTTTTTAAGAGAGGCTGTCACAAGGACAGCCTCTCTTATTTTAAGTTTTATTAGTATAAGTTTAAACAAACAAGATGTATAACATTTTTGTTATCTAACAAGAGTTTTGATAAAACTGTTCTTGAATTATATATTAATATAGGTTTACATTTTCATTATGAAAAAAATAATTAAACACTCGATTTTATTAATTCTATTAATTCAAACTACTTTTTTGTTTGGACAATCCTTGATCCCTAATACTACAGGCTCATTTGTATATACTCCAAATGGGCCATTAAGTTCAAAGCCAATTACAGTGTATTATCATATTCCAAATGGAAACATTAGCACCATGCCTATACTTTTTTCTTTCCATGGAGATGAAAGAAATGCCAATGATTATAGAAATTATTGGATTTCGATGGCAAACGCCAACGGATTTATGGTATTTGCGCCAGAATTTAATAATGTAGATTATCCTGGAGGTGATGGCTACCAGTTAGGAAACATATTTGTAAATGGAGACAGTCCGAGTCTTACTACTTATAACCCAACTAATGTATGGACTTTTTCTGTTGTGGATCCCTTATTTGAATTTATAAAAAGTACTGTTTCTGGAACGCAACAAGTCTATGATGGTTGGGGTCATTCTGGGGGTGCACAATTTTTACAAAGATTCCGACTATATTTACCAAATAGCAAATTAAATACTGCCATTTGTTCTAATGCAGGTTGGTATACTGTTCCGGATATTCTCATAAATTTTCCCTATGGAATTAAAAAAGGTCAATTATCAAACACAAGTTTAGCCATCCCTTTTTCTAAAAAGCTAATTGTTCATTTGGGTCTAAATGATACCGATCCAAACTCGGCGGGATTAAGACACAATACTACGGTAGATAATCAACAAGGATTGTATCGCTTGGTAAGAGGACGCTATTTTTTTGACACAAGCAAGTCTATTTCACAATCATTAAACAATCCATTTAACTGGGAAAAACAGGAGGTAGCAGGTGTTGGGCATGAAGCCCAACTTATGGCTAACGATGCTTTGAAATATTTAAAGCAGAGTTTTTTATCTTTAAATGATGGATTTGAAGAAAAAGGCTCAAATTTTTTGGCGTCAGCTTATCCAAATCCATTTGACGAGGATTTTACACTGAAAGTATCGAATGGTGATTTTGAGTTTAAAGTATATGATATACAAGGAAAATTAATTGAATCTCGACAAATAAAACAGACACAGTCTACTAAAATAGGAGCTAAGTATCCAGTAAGTATTTATCAGGTCATTGTTGTTCAAGACAAGAAAAGGAAAGTCTTCAGATTGATTAAGAAATAGTTTTTGCTATATTCATTTACTGAACATTAAAGTACAATTAGAAATCACTTAACCAACGAAAAATAATGATTTACTGCTTTAAAGTATAATTACAAAGTAATTTGTTATTTTTTAAAGACATATAAATTATATTTGTTTATTAAAAACAGTCAACATGAAAAATAAATTTTACTTAGTAATTACATTAATCTATACTTTTTTCGGATTTGCTCAAACGGGTATTGGAGTGTATTCAATCCACGATGGTGGGTTTGAAAACCATACAGCAACTTTAGTAGGGGGAACAGGTGGTGTACTTGTACTTAATACTTCACTTTGGACATCCAACACCACGGGAAGTATTGTAAGAACTTCAAGTGCAACTGGAGGACGAACAGGCCCGAGATTTGTATCGTTGGGAGCGACTAATGGTACAGCAAAAAATTTCTTTTCCCCACAAATAGCTGGAGCATTTGCACCTAACACTACCTATCAAATTCAATTTTGGTACAAATCGGCTTCAACTACAACCTTAGAAAATAGTACGTTTGACCTGTATGTAGATAATACTTCTGCAACAGCAGCTGGAACTAAACAGAGTGTCGCTTTTACTTTATCTCCTAGTGTTCCAAATTGGACAAAAGTAGCTGTTGCTATTACGACCGATGCGACAGCAGCAGGAAATTTCGGAGTTGCTGGTCTTACTATTGACGCTACAACTGCGGGATATTCAGCAGATATTGATGATTTTGTGGTTTACCAAGCCAACTCTCCGGACACAACCGCACCTAGTTCTCCAGGAGCAATTACAGCTACAGGTAGTACAAGTGGCGGTGCCAATGTAAATTGGGGAGCTGCTAGTGGTGGTGTTGACGGAGGAGGTTATGTAGTGGTTCGTTATGCAACATTTGCTCCATCCGCATCTGATGATGTAGTGCAAAACGGCATTTACAAATTTGCCAATACAGTTGGTGCAGGTGTAGTACGCTACATAGGTTCTGGAACTTCTTTTACAGACTCAGGCTTGAGTCCTGGAGTTGATTATTATTATAAAGTGTATGCTGTTGATAAAGCCTTCAACTATTCTGATGAAAGCGTAACATCTATTCCTGCACAATCTATAGCTACCACCTATTACTACAAAGGGACAGGATTATTGACCGATGTTGCTAGTTGGGGACTAAACACTCTTGGAACAGGAACAGCTCCAGCAAATTTTACAGATGCTTCGCAAGTTTTTGAAATTAGAAATACCACCGCGGTAACTCTTGAAGGTGTT
>CAZHVE010000116.1:0-4331 GCA_964535705.1 uncultured Flavobacterium sp. | reverse complement strand
AAATTATGAAACTGAAATTAAAAATATGGCGTCAGCCCAATGCCAAATCTTCCGGGAAAATTGTTGACTATTTTGTTGATGGTATCGAAAGCGATATGTCTTTTCTAGAAATGTTAGACATTCTAAACGAAGATTTAATTCAAAAAGGCGAAGATACAGTTGCTTTTGACCACGATTGTCGCGAGGGAATTTGCGGAAGTTGTTCTCTTTTTATCAATGGAGAAGCGCATGGACCAGACCGTGGAATACCAACTTGTCAATTACATATGCGAATGTTCAAAGACGGAGATGAGATTTATATCGAACCTTTTAGAGCAAAAGCATTCCCTATTATAAAAGATCTTGTAGTCGATAGAAGTTCTTTTGACAGAATTCAGCAGGCAGGTGGGTTCGTGTCTATAAATACATCTGGAAATCCAGTGGATGCTAATACCATTCCCATTCCGAAAAAAGATGCAGACAGAGCCTTTGATGCTGCAACTTGCATAGGTTGTGGAGCTTGTGTTGCTACTTGTAAAAACTCTTCAGCTATGTTATTTGTAGCTGCCAAAGTTTCTCAATACGCTTTGTTACCACAAGGAAGAGTAGAAGCAACTGATCGAGTTCTAAATATGGTTGCTCAAATGGATGCAGAAGGTTTTGGTAACTGTACTAATACCGGAGCTTGCGAAGTGGAATGTCCAAAAGGAATTTCATTAGATTATATTGCACAAATGAATAGAGAATATTTATCGGCAAGTTTGAAAGGATAATATTTAAACAAAGCTTTTTATACCAAAAACGCATCCATTGATTTGGATGCGTTTTTTGTTACAATCAAATTTAAAATCCGTGTTTATCTGTTTAATCCGCGTTATCTGTGTGCCATTTTTTAGTATTTTTATAAAATGAAAGTCGCCTTAATCCAATCTTCTTTATTCTGGGAAAACCCAACCGCCAATCGAAACCATTTCGAAGTAAAAATCAATGCTATTACTGAAAAAGTAGATTTGATTGTACTCCCAGAAATGTTCTCAACGGGTTTTACCATGAAACCTTCAGTTGTTGCTGAAACCATACAGGGCGAAACTGTTTTGTGGATGCAATCTTTGGCGAAAGCCAAAAATAGTGCTATTATAGGAAGCCTAATTATTAAAGAAAATAATAATTTCTACAACCGATTGGTGTTTGTTTTTCCGTCAGGCGAAATCCAATTTTATGACAAACGCCATTTGTTTACCTTGGCCGGAGAAGACAAAGTTTATACTTCTGGAACTGAAAAATTGATTGTAGAGTATTTAGGATGGAGGATTTGTCCACTGGTATGTTACGATTTGCGTTTTCCGGTTTTTGCACGAAATATAGAAGATTATGATGTTTTGCTTTATGTTGCCAATTGGCCAAAACCTCGAATCAATGCCTGGGATATTTTGCTCAAAGCACGTTCGGTCGAAAACATGTGTTATACTATTGGCGTAAACCGAATTGGTTTCGACGCTTCTCAATTAGAATACAACGGACATTCACAAACATTGGATTTTCTTGGAAATTATATGCTGGAACCGCAAGATACAGAAGGGGTTTTCATAACCGAATTAAACAAGGAGAAATTGCTTGAAACCAGAAAAAAATTTGGATTTCTCAACGACAGGGATTCATTCGAACTAAAGCCCAATGGATGATTTACCTTTATTCTTATTGTCAACTTTCTTTTTTGTTTCTGGAGTATAAGGAATACTTACATCAAAAACTTGTTCCACATCCCAATTGGCGCGAACGTCAATGGGTTTTGAAAAATAAACCACTTCCTCGGCCTGGCGTTTTTCTAAATAATTGCCTGAATCCCATTCCCTGTTTTTGTTGTCGTCATAAATCAACCGAAGTGTAAAAAGAGAAGGTTCAACCAAATTGAATTCAACTTTAGTGTTGCTTTCGGAGTATTCCGTTGCGAGAACATCTCCTTTTTCGTTCGTCAGTTCAACAATTACGGGAAAATTTTTTACATTTTGTAGCCTTACCGTTAAATTTCCATATTCAGCCAAATCTTTTGTTGCCAACCTATAAATCAAGGTGTCATTCGATCGTTCCAAATAATCGGTCAATGCACCCGGCATAATGCTGAAAGTATATTTTTCCGAAGGTTCCTTCTTGAAATCAAAACTAATTTGCTGGTTGAAATCATCATATTTGGGGGTAAAAGCCACTGAAACAGAATCTTTATTTATGATTTTTATTTTTGAATAGTCAAATTTAGTCATTGGTGTAGCGGTTCCCAAAGTAAATTGTTCCCTGAAATTTAAAATGCTATTTTGAACAGCACTGATTTTTAGACTGTCCTTTTTCTGGGCTTTAATACTAAAAGTAAAATCACCTTTGTATTTGTTTTTGGCCACAGCCAATTGCAAAGAATCTACTTTTAATGGTTTAAACCAAATTTGAAGCGAGTCTTTCTTGGGAAACTTGGTAATAATTGAAGGTAAAATTTCGGATCCGTTTTTTAGTGTAATTTTCGAATCTTTCGCTACTCCTTCAAGCGGAAGTATTAATCTGTTTTCTGAGGTTTGAATAGGTTTGAATACTTTAAAAGGGAGCACTTCCTTAAATAATTTTAATTCATAAGTCGTATCATTCGGAATTGTAATAAACTGTTTTCTGAATCCTATTTTATCTTTTTCGGGATTAAATTTAGTATTCGAATTGTAATCTTTCATCGCTACCAGAAGATATTTTCCGGCTTTTAAATTCTCTAATTTAAAGTTCTTCGCACTATCCAAAGTATTGGTGATATACCTAGGATTTTCATTATACACCACTGAATCCTTGAATTTATCATTTACATCATAAAGCATGACCGATACAAATGATTCCAGTTCTTTGTTGTATGCGTCCTTTAAAGTACCGCCAAGTGTTAATGAATCAATATATGTGCCGGTTGAAAAAACATATTTGAACTGATTGAAAGGGTTTCCCTCATTGTTGTCTTCGATGCTTTGTCCAAAATTGAAGCTATAAGTGGTATTGGGTTGCAGCGTATCCAATATTTTTATGTTGATAAATTTGCTGACAGAAGTTGGAGTAATCAAAGGTTCATTTTTCATTAGCGGCGAAATAATCAATTGCTTTCTCAAGTCTTTCAACTTGATGTATTCGTCAAAAGTCAATTTAATTTCGTTGCCTTTAAAGTTTGTACTAAAGTTTTTTGGAAAACTCATTTTCAAAACGGGAGCGATTGTGTCTTTCAAACCGCCGGTAATAGACCCTCTTTTGGCACAACTTACCAGTATTAACACAAGCAAAAACAGAATATATTTAAAATTGTTTTTGAACATAATTTTTGAAAATTTAGACGCCACAAAATAACAATTATATTCGCTGTAAACGAAATGTTTTTATAAGAATTAGTATTTGCATTCCATTTGGACTTGATAGGTTTTAAAACCTGTCAGGTCTTGTTGAAACTAATTAAGAATGCGCCATCGCCATACAAACAATACTAATTTTGACCCCAGGTATTTTCAGCAATGCGTGTGAGCAGGCTTCCAATGTCGAACCTGTTGTTATAACATCGTCTATCAACAAAAAATGTTTGTTATGGTCTTTTTCGGTAAAAACAACGTCAAAAGTGGTGTCGATTCCATCGCTTCGATTCAATAAGTTTTTCTTGGATTGGGTTTTGGAGTAAATGTTCCTGAATAAAAGGGTCGGATTATAAGAAATATTTAAATTTTTAGAAAGTGATAATCCAAAATTGGTCACCTGATTGTATCCTCTTTCTCGAAGTTTTCTTTTGTGCAAAGGCACTGGAATGATTTCGTCTATTGATTTAATTATTGCCGAATTTTTTAAATCTTCGGCATACCATTCTCCCAAAACAGTTCCTATTTCTTCTTGCCTTTTGTATTTCAAGTTGTGAATTAATTCCTGAACGATGCCTCGTTTATGAAAATACAGCATTGCCGATGTATGTTCGACAGGAATTCTTCCATAAAACTTTTTGAAAGCCTCGTTCTCCCGATTCAAATAGTGATTCGTCAGCGGAATATTGTGTCGGCAAAGCGTACAAATCACGTTTTCATTCCACAATAAAAACGAATGACAACCAGCACATACAGGAGGAAAAAACAGCTTGACAAGACTTTTGAACATTTAATCAGCGATTTATTTATAAAAATAGGCAAATCGATGCTTCAAACTTCAAGAAATTCCTTTTTTTTATGTTCACTTTTTATATTTTTGCAACACTATGGCAAAACAAGAAGATTTATTCAAAAATGTAGTTTCGCACGCAAAAGAGTATGGATTTATTTTTCCGTCAAGCGAAATATACGATGGTTTGAGTGCAGTTTATGATT
>CAZHVE010000115.1:0-4473 GCA_964535705.1 uncultured Flavobacterium sp. | reverse complement strand
ATTCCTTAATTGGTTTAATGGTGTTGCTATTTTCTAGCAATGTCAATGCGCAAACCGCAGTGACTAGTGGTAATACAACCACAGTGACTTGGATCACCTCGTCGGCAACGAGTTTAGGGACCGCATGGGCACCAAATACTGCTTACACTGCAGGGTCTTACGTGTATCACACGGATGGTAAACTTTACAGAGTTAATATTAATGGAACTTCTGGACCAGCAAGCTCTTTTGCTCCGACTGGTACTGCTGATGTAATTTCAACAGTATCTGGAGTTGCAATAACGGGTACTGCAGGAGAATTCTCTTATACTACTGCTCCTGCAAATGCAACACTTACAGTTGGCGATCCAATTACTATTACTGGTACGTTTGCAGGAACTGGAAGCATCACTGGTTATGTAACTAAAAAAGTTTATGTGATATCAGCGGTAGACACATCTGCGAAAACTTTTACCTTAACTTTAAATGGTGCTGCTATTGTTACTACTGCTGGAACACCAACAGGCTTAACCTATACTCACGGTTTAGCGTTTCTTTATACGAACCAAGCAGGGGTAACAAGCCACACAGCTTGGACACCTCCAGCAGGGGTTACCTCTGTTCAGGTGGAAGCCTGGGGCGCTGGGGGTGCAGGTGGTGCTGTAGCGGCCGCTACGTCTGTTTTACCTTATCGTACTGCAGGTGGAGGAGGAGCGGGTTCTTATGTAAAGAAGACCATCGCTGTAAATCCAGCCCAATCATACAATGTAGTGGTAGGGTTTGGTGGATTTAAAGGATCTACTGGTTCTGCTGGTGGATATTTTGGAAACAGAGGAGGAAAATCTGAGTTTTCAGGCACAGGAATCGATAACTTAACTGCCAGTGGAGGATCAGGGGGTAACGGATCAGGAACTGCATCTGTTCTTAATAATCCAGGAGGAGTATTAGGTGGCGTTTATGGTTTTGTTGTTGTGCCAGATAGTGGAATAAGTTATTCCTCTGCTACAACTGTAAATTTAACCGGAGGCGGAGGTTCCGGAGTAACATCGGTAATTAATACTTCAGCTAATGCTCTTACCTACATAGCTCCAACCAATCAAGGATCGGGTTATACTTCTAATCCAACAGTGACCCTTGGTAATGGAACTGGTACTTCCCCAAATGGAACAGGCGGTATTGTTTATGCATTAGCCAACCCAAACATTAACTCTTCGGGTGCTGGAATAACGACCACCCTAGGTTTAAATGGATCTAATAGTGGCACAACAGCTTCAGGTGCCGGTGGTGCAAGTCCAGATGGATCTGGTGGGACTTTGGCTGGTGGAGCCGCAGGAGCAACAGCTGTTCATGGCGGAGTTGTTGGAGTAACAGCTACTAATGTTGGTGCTGGTGGTGGTGGTGGTTTTTCTTTTTGGACTACTTTAACTGGTGCTTCAGCTGCTGGTGGATCTGGAGCCAACGGAAAAGTTGTAATAACCTATACTCTTGCTGCTCCTACAGTGACTACAACAGCTGTAACTAGCAACACTACTGGTACAACTGCTAGTAGTGGGGGAACGCTTTCTTCCAAAGGAAATCAATCCGTTACTGCGGTGGGGGTTTGCTGGAATACCGCTGGTACTCCAACTACAGCAGACTCTAATACAAGCGATACGGTACCTGCTGAAGGAAGTGCATTTACGAGCAGTATTACAGGATTATCTCCTAATACTACCTACTATGTAAGATCTTATGCCACTAATGCAACAGGCACTAGTTATGGCGCTGAGGTATCTTTTACAACACCAAGTGTTGCACCAGATGCTCCAACGATAGTTACTGCAACGGTAGCTGGCGTAAGCGGGCAGGCAACAGTTTCGTTTACAGCACCAACCAATAATGGTGGTTCAGCGATTACCTCCTATACCGCAACGTCAAATCCTGGCAACATTACCGGGACATTAACTCAGGCAGGAAGCGGTACGATAACAGTGGATGGATTAACCAATGGTACGGCCTATACTTTTACGGTAACCGCTACCAATACAGTGGGTACTGGTAGTGCTAGTGCTGACTCTAATTCAGTAACCCCTTATATACTTTCTGCTCCGGATGCACCAAGCATTGTTTCGGCATCAGCCACAGGCGCTAGCGGACAGGCGTCGGTTGTATTTACGGCACCTGCATTTAATGGAAATTCAACAATTACATCTTATACTGCTACTTCATCTCCCGATAACATTACGGGAACTTTGACTCAGGCAGGTAGCGGAACAATAATTGTCAATGGTTTAACGGATGGAACAGCATACACCTTTACCGTAACGGCTACAAATGCCATAGGTACAAGTGCTCCAAGTTCTGCCTCTGATGCTGTAACACCAGTTTCTACTTTGACTTCGCAAACCATTACTTTTGGTGCGCTTTCGGCAGTAGCTTATGGTGATTCTTCATTTGATCCAAGCGCTACAGCTTCATCATCGCTAACGGTAAGCTATAGTAGTAGCGATACCTCCGTGGCTACTGTATCAGGAAGTACGGTTACTATTCTTAAGGCAGGATCAACAATCATTACTGCTTCACAGGCAGGAGATAGCACGTATGCCTTAGCTACACCGGTAAATCAAACGCTAGTTGTCAATCCGAAAGCCTTGTCAATCACTACGGCAAGCATTGCTTCAAAAATATACAATTCATCTTCAGTTACGGGTGCTGTTACGCCAGGAACCTTGTCAGGTTTTGTAGGTTCAGAAACTGTTACAGCCACTGCAACAGGAGTTTATGCAAATGGGAATGTGGATACCGGCAAATCAGCAACTATTACTTATGTATTAGCCAATGGTACCAATGGCGGTCTAGCGACTAATTATAGTTTAGCAACTGATTCAGCTACGGGTGATATCACCACTTTTGGTTTAACGGTTACCGGTGTTACCGCAAGCAATAAGGTAGCCGATGGAACTACAACGGCAACTTTAAGCGCCACAGGTTCTTTATCTGGAGTTTTTGCTGCAGATGCTGCGAATGTCACCTTAATAAGCTCGGGTTATTCCGCAAATTTTGTCGATGCCATTGTGGGAACAGCAAAAGCGGTTACCATCACGGGTTACACTATTACTGGTAGTGCAGCAGCTAATTATTCCCTTGCACAACCAACAGGAGTTACCGCTAACATTACAGCTCCAACGGCCTTTTATTTTGTGCCATCTTCAGGAACCGATTTTAATGCAACAGCAAACTGGTGGTCTAATTCAAATGGTTCAGGGGCTAACCCTACTGTTTTAACGGCTGCAAACACTACTTATAATGTATACGCTAATGCGACTACAACAGCGGCTTTGACTTTAGGGGCAAGCTCTAGAATTGTAGTTGGTGTTAACTCAATAACAGGTGTTACCTTAACCATTGCGACTGGTTTTGGTATATCAGGAACTATTGATGTTAACCAATCTTCTTCTTCAAGTGTTCCAAATAGCGTAGTTGTGAAAGAATTCACTACTCAGCCTACTTTTGGAACCTTAAACGACGAATCTGAAGTGCATTATCAAAATGCTTCAACATCAACAGGAACCATATCTGCTGCGGCCTCCTACGGTAAACTTATTACAGACGCAGGATCGGGTGCTGTAAGTTTTACAGGTATCAATACAATTAGAAAAGTGTTCACGGTGGATACTGGATCAATCTGCCAGTTGAGTGGAAATTCTTCTGTTTGGACTGTCGTAAATGCGGATGCAATCGTAACGATTAATGGTAAACTCCAATCAACAAAAGCAAATGGAATATTCAGTTTTGGCACTACTACAGCAGCTGCCGGTTGTTTGAATTTTGCTGCTACTGCTGCCACGGTATCATCTAATTCTACACTTGTGCTAGGTGCTAACAGTACGGTAGATTATTTTAGAAGCTCAACTAGTGCTCAAACTATATCGACATTACCTTCAGGAATTTATTATGCGAACCTTACTATTTCAGATTCTAATAGAACCGGTGCTACTAAAGCTATTGCTAGTGGTGGTATAACAGTTAACGGTTCCTTAACGTTGGCTCTATTTGCAAATTCCCTTACCGGAACTCTGACCATGGGTAATGGTGCCACTATTGTAAGGGCTGGAACGAGTAGTTTGGCAACAGCACCTACTTTGGGGAATGCTGTAAACCTTTCTTATACTCCAGCCAAATTGCCAAGTATTGCATCAACAACATTAGGCAGCACGGCTGTAACATTAGTATCAGCGAATGCTAACATTAGCGTAGGGTTGGCTGTGTCAGGAAGTGGAATTCCGGAAGGCACTACAGTATCGGCTATATCAGGAACAGCGCTGACACTTTCAAATGCAGCAACTGTAACGGATGCTACTGTTACACTTACATTTGAAAAATATTTAGCTCAAACTACAGGTACTGAAGTTCCTACTGATGTGTCTAAGGTAACCAACATGACGATAAATAATACTTCAGGAGTAACTCTTGGTGGAAATGCAACCGTAAATGGAGCGCTTACTTTTACCGCAG
>CAZHVE010000114.1:0-4537 GCA_964535705.1 uncultured Flavobacterium sp. | reverse complement strand
ATATGCAACGTTTGATGGAAACATTGAAGTGGAAGCAGTAATGTCATTGCGAGGAACTAAGCTGTCATTGCGAGGAGTTGCGAGGCACGTGGCAAAGCAATCACATATTTAGACTAGACACTATATCGGGGTGAATATTAAAAATTAATTGCTGTTTTTTTATTGCTTCTCCTTTTTCGATAAATCATGGTAATCTTCCAGCAAATTCAAGTATTTGTTTTTCCAATACTCGGCGTCAAGATTTTCTTTTTTAGAATCTAAAAAGGACTTCTCTAAAACTTTTTGAGAAGGATTGAATTCTTTGATTTCATCTGTAAAATCATAGTGGATAATTTTACCTATTTGTAACACAATATCCAAGGAAACATTACTATTTTCAAACATAAGGTACATCCACCTTCTGCTTTTTCCTATACGTTTTGCTAATTCTGTAATGGGAAAGCCACTTATATATACTGCTTCTTTTAGTATTTCTCCTCGATGTTGCATAATGCAAATATTTACACTTATATGAGAAATATATTTCATATAAAATGCACACATTTGTGTAAATAAGTATATATTTGTGCGCAAATATGTAAAATTAAACTGATTATAGTGAATTAATTGTGTAAAATCTAGCTGTACACGTTTAAAATTAAAAAAGAAAGCTAGCTATTAAAAGACGCTAGGGCGGTACCGAAAAGCCAATAGAGTAGGGGAATTAAACATTTGTTATTTATGAAAAATTATATTAAAGGATTATCAATCTTCTTATTGATATTGGTTACAACATTATCTTTTGCTAAAACAACAGTATGTGAGATTACTTTCTATGCACAAAATATTAAGTACGATTGTTTGATGGTTCTAAATGATACAAATATTTATGGGAACAATTATATGAGAGTTGGTTATACATTAAACGGAAATTACATCTTAATAAATCAACAATTAAGGTTAGAAAAACAATTGCTACCCGATGGAAATACCTATGTTACGGCATCAGGTTACAATGTAAAATATATTTCAAATTCATTCGGAAGCACATATAATCCAGACAAATTCAGTATACTTATAAATGCACAGGGAATTATTGACCAGCCGAAAATAGGTGATGAAAATAATGCAATGATGCCTGTAAGTTATTATAAAGACATTTCAAATCAAACTTTAGATTTGACTTATTTAAAACGGTTTTTCAATGATGGTGAGCCAGAATTATACACTTTATCTATAAGCTCATTTGGACAGCAACAACCAGCACCGACATCAAATTATAATTCAAATCAAAATTCTACATTAATAGAATTTTACAACAACACAGGCACTGAAATTAGTGCATGTTATGCTTATTTTAACAACGAAGATAAATGTTGGACTTCAGTAGGTTGGTATGCAATACCAGCTTATAGTTATAAGACGATAAACATTGGAAATTATACTGGAAACATTTATTTAAGAGGTCGCCAAGGTTTGGTTACAGAATGGGGGTCTGGTGATGGTCAATTTTGTGTTGATGCAACACAAGCTTTTAATATAAAATTTGCTGATACAAAAGATTGTTGGAGTAAAAAGAATTTTACTAAAAATTATGTTAATCCAGGTGTAAATAAATGGACTTTTAAATAAACAGCTATGAAAGCAAGTGAGATCAATAAATTTATTCTTAAAAACTTAATCACTTATCGGCAAATTGAAATTGTTCTAAGTAACGGAAAAGTAATCTATGGTTATTTAGAATATTTTGAAGATTCCAAAGAATTAGTTAAAGAGAATAAATGGTATTTTGTAAACAAACAAAATAGATCAAAAGATGACTTTGAAATTTTAGATGGTAATGATATTAAAAACATTAAAAATTATGAAGATCAGATAAGAGATTATTTTAAACAACAACTCCATGAAGTAATGGAAAATTATAACGATTAAAACATAAAACTTATGAAAACAAAACTTTACTATTTTTTGCTGACACTCCTAATTTTAGGATATAGCCAAAAATCTTATTCACAAGATTCCGAATTATCCACTAGATTAATGAATCAATTGAATGAGATTACAAATCAAACAAACAAAAGAATTGGGTTAAATAAGCCTGTAACGAGAAATTGTATCACATCAATTTTATTGGAAGCAAAAAAAAATTGGAATAAATTAACACCTCAAGCAAAATCTTTGTTTAGTGTTTATACTGCAAGACCAACTCTTACAAATGAACAAATAGCGTGCTCAACAAATTTTTGTTTTCATTATACAACCAGTGGTTCTGATGCTGTTTCTGTTGCAGATACTAATAGCAACAGTATACCTGATTATGTTGAACAGATGGCTGGTGTTTTTGAAAATGTATGGACGCAATATCAAATAAGAAATTATACTATGCCTCCTTCGGACGGATCGGAAGGTGGGTCAGCTAAATATGATGTTTATATTAGTGACATAGGCACAGGTAAGTATGGTTCTGTATCCCCAGAAAATTTAATTGGTAATAATCCTCAATCCCCGTATTTAACAGAAGTTGATGCTTATACTAGTTTTATGAAAATGAATAATAATTATTCTTGGGCAATACCAATAACACCAGATAATGCTATAAAAGTAACTGCAGCACACGAATTTTTTCATTCTGTACAGTTCGGAACCACATCTTCAAATACAAATTTCATTGCCGAAGCTACCGCAGCTTGGTCTGAGGATGAAATTTATCCAGGAATTGACGATAACTTTCAATATTTACCTTCTATTTTTTCCACTCCAGATATCGCTTTAAATTATAATAATTCAAGTTTTGATGGAAATGGAGCAGTAGATAGTGGACATTGGTATGGTGCGTGGATTTTCTTTAGATATTTATCTGAAAAAACGAATCCAGACATAATAAGACAAATTTATAATAATACAATAAATTATTACGAAATACCTGCGATTGACAATACATTAATTGCAACTTATGGATCAAATTTTAATACAATTTTTAAAAATTATCTTACTTCAATTGATGTTTTGAGTGCAGCTAACACTTATGCACCATATACATACAGTAGAGCAATAGCTTATAAAAATAGTTTAGCTTTATCTCCATCTTGTAGCGGTATTTGTTATGAAAAATATTTTAATTTCACAGGTAGTCAGTTACTTCATGCGAGCTCTACAACAAGTTCTACAACTGCGACATTCGGTAATGGAACATTAATGAGATTAGGGGCCGACTATTTTGATATTACTGCTAATCAAAATTTTAAAGTTAGATGTCTGCCATCTTCAACGGGTTCTCCTATTCAAACAATACTCTTAAAGTATAATTTAACAAATGGTACTGTAGTTAGAGTTGAAGGACAATTAGTTAATGGTTTTATTGAAACTGCTGTCAGTGACTACCAAAACTACGATGCGTATACATTAATAGTGTATAGACCTGATTATGTTGAAAATAATGAAAATAATTTGAATTCTGAGCAATATGTTTTTGATATAACTCAAAATACATTATCAAATGTATCATTTAACGACGACAATGTTGTATTGTATCCCAACCCATGTAATTCGGAATTTTTCATTGAAGGTAGATCTTTTAATGGTTATGAATTAATTAATTCCATTGGACAAATAGTAAAGAATTCAATTCTTGATGAAAATCTTGAAACTCAGAAAGTTTCAGTTTTAGATTTAAGTGAAGGTGTTTATTATTTAAAACTTTCTGGATTAAATGGTATTTCAAATAAAAAAATTGTAATAAAAAAATAAATGAGATTAAGTTTTTTTTTCTTATTGGCAATATTCTTTTTCTCTTGTAGCTCCAATAGAAACACGACAACAAATAACCAAGTGTTGTTATCATATGAGAGTGGCTCTTGTTATGGCAAGTGTGAAGTTTTTAAGTTTAAAATAAATGAAAATAAAACTATTGAATATGAAGGTCTTAAAAATGTTGAAAAAACTGGAAAGTATAGAGCTGAAATTTCAGTTAGTGATTTTAATGAAATTGAAGAGTTGATTTCTAAAGTTGATTTAACAAGTACAGATTCAGTCTATACTTCTAATTCAACAGATTTACATTTAAGAATATTAAATCTAAAAAAGAAAAATCTACACAAAAAGATATTATTATTCGATAATGTCCCTTTAAATTTGAAGAAAGTAGAAAGTAAAATTTATCGTATTATTGAGCAATATAAGCCATATTTCTTAAAACAATAATTTTAAAAATGCCTCACCAACTTAAAAAAGTTAGGCATTTTTTTAGCCTCTACTATCGCAAGTAGAAGTAAATTCAACGGCCTTTACCCAGCTCTGCAAATTATAATTGTGATAGCTCTGGGATGGCCTCCCGACCTCGCAGCTATAGCAATAGACAACAAATACAGGACAACTGACACAAGTTGAAACGGCTGATAGAATGATACCACGTCGGGAGAGTTCGCAACAGGAAGTAGAGGCTTTTACAATCAAAAAAAATCTCAAATTTCTTTGGGATTTTTTGTTTGAAATCTAAAATCTTACACGTTTTTCAAATTGATGAATTATTGTTTGGCAAGCAATCTCAAGTCTCCACGAG
>CAZHVE010000113.1:0-4611 GCA_964535705.1 uncultured Flavobacterium sp. | reverse complement strand
CGTGATACGAAGGTACAACATTGGGTACAACAAAACAAGTATTTCGTTGCTTTTTTGTGCTTTATTCTGCTTTTACTAATTTCACAATGTCAATGAATACAACACTTTAAGTGCAAATGGGAGGGTTGAATGAAAAGTTGTAGATAACTTGTATATAGGTCTGACGATGTCCGACCAATCACCCCTAAACTGGGTGGCTTTGTCTGACAAACGTCATACTTTATTTAAATCAAATATATAAATAATTCTTTACAAATCATCAAATGGACTTTTATATAAAGAATCAAACTTTTAAACCAAAAAAAATTCCCTTTTCAGGGAAGTTTCGTTTAATTATTCAATTATTGTACTCTAAAATCTTTACTTTAAAATCTGCAATTTCTTTACACATCATCATAATCCACGACAATATCTGTTGAGGTGGGATGCGCTTGGCAAGTTAGAACCAAACCTTCGGCAATTTCGCTTTCGGAAAGTATAGAGTTTTTCTTCATCTCGGCAGTTCCTGATTTTACTCGTGCTAAGCAGCTGCTGCAAATGCCGCCTTGGCAGGAGTAGGGAGCGTCAACACCTTGTTTGAGTGCTGCCTCGAGAATGGTTTGTTTTTGCGACATTTCGAAAGTCGTTTCCTCATCATCAACCAGAATGGTAATTTTGGTGTGGCCTTCTAACGCTTTATCAATGGTATTTTCGGTAGACGAGCTAGAGAATAATTCAAATTTAATCGCAGCATCCTTGATATTGTGTTCCTTTAAAACCTTGGAAACGGTGTTGATCATTTCTTCGGGTCCACACAAATAGAATTTGTCGAATTCCAATGCCGCATGCTTGTTGTTCAACACAAAATTTACGGCAGATTTATCGATTCTTCCGAATAATTCTCCGTCTGCTTTGGCTTGACTGAAAACGTAATGAACAAAGAATCGGCCCGTAAATTGAGATTGTAAATCGTGTAATTCCTGACGGAAAATGGTTTCTTCAGGTGATTTATTACCGTAAACCAAAACAAAAGAACTTTGTGGTTCGCTTTTCAAAACCGATTTCAGAATAGAAATCACAGGCGTAATTCCGCTACCCGCAACAAAGGCAGCATAGTTTTTTTGACGGTCAGCCTGAGGTTCAAAAGAGAATTTTCCTTCTGGTTTTCCCACTTCAAGAACATCACCTTCTTTTAGTTTGGTGTTAGCAAACTGGGAGAATTTTCCGTTTTTCACGGCTTTCACCGCAATGCGTAGTTCTCCACTTTCCGGATCAGCACAAATAGAATAGGCACGACGAATTTCCTGTCCGTCCAGCGTTAATCTTAAATTGACATATTGGCCTGCAATAAAAGTATAATGGGATTTGAATTCCTCGGGTACGTTAAAAAGGATAGAAACAGCGTTATTGGTCTCGCGTTTTATTTCTTTTACAACAAGTTTTTTGAATAATGGCATAAAAATATTTTTTACAAAAATAGGAAACGACAAATAAATCGGACAAATAAAACAGGATATATTTTTATTTTAACTTTAATAATCTATTACTCTGAAGTTTTCAATAAGAATGGATAGTTGAAGTTTGCCGGAACTGTATACGTTTTTGTCTTTTAAATTTCTATATTTGAAAAAGAAGCGTATTTTTACCAGTCGTTATACTAAATTACACTTTTAAAAGTTAAATGATAAACACGTTTCCCATTGAAAACCAATATATTTAAATACACACTCTCTCTAGTCTTTTCGCTTTTTTTGGTTGCTTGTTCTACCAAAAGAGACAATTTCTTGTCCAGAAATTCCCATGCTTTGAGCACAAAATATAATATTTTGTATAACGGTCAAATAGGCCTGGACAAAGGAATGCTAGCTATAAAGGCGGATGCCAAAGACAATTTTTGGAGGCGATTGCCGGTCGAAAGAATGCAAATCAATGATAATTTCCCTGCCGAGGCAAAACCCAAAAACACTGATTTTGAATTGGCTGAAACCAAAGCAACCAAAGCAATTCAGAAACATTCCATGAACATTGGCGGTAGAGAAAGAAACAGTCAAATAGACGAAGCGTACTTGCTACTCGGAAAATCGCGGTATTATGACCAAAGATTTGTTCCCGCTTTAGACGCCTTCAATTATATTTTATACAAATACCCAAACAGCAGCAACATTTATCAAGCCAAAATATGGCGTGAAAAAACCAATATGCGTCTGGGAAATGATGCACAAGTGATAAAAAACATAAGCAGACTGCTGAGCTATAAAACTTTGAAAAATCAAGATGTTGCAGATGCCAACGCATTACTATCAGAGTCTTTTTTGAATTTGGAAGAAAAGGATAGTGCCATGGCAAAATTAAAAATTGCAGAAAAATTCACCAAAGTGAATGCTGAAAGAGCAAGATACCGATTCATCTTAGGGCAACTTTACGAAGAATTAGGAAAAAAAGAAAGTGCTATAGAAAGCTATCAATCGGTTATTGCGATGAAAAGAAAATCGGAAAAAAAATACATCATTCAGGCCCAAGCCAAAAAAGCCCAATTGTTTGATTTCCAAAAAGGAGACACGACGGCTTTTTTAAAAACCTACAATGACTTAATTAAAGACAGGGAAAACAGGCCTTTTCTAGACGTAATTTTTCATCAATTGGGCGCTTTTTACGACAAAAGCAACCGTCAAAAACCAGCTTTGGAATTTTACAATGCCTCTTTAAGAAAAACGCCTGCAGACCCCTATTTAGTTGCGTCTAATTATAGGAACATTGGAAATATGTATTTTAAAAACACCGACTATCTGAATGCTTCAAAGTATTATGACAGTACACTTGTCAAGCTGGATGTGAAAACAAGAGAGTATATTCATATTAAAAAAGTAAGAAAAGATTTAGACGAGGTCATACAATATGAGCGCATCGCCAAGAGAAATGACAGTATTATTAACTTGATTTCCTTGTCGGAATCAGACAGAACAATTTATTTTGACAATTATATCGAAGCTTTAAAAAAGACTGATGAGACCAAGAGAATTGCTTTAGAAAAACAAAAGGAAAAAATTGAAAATGCCGCAAACAATGGCAACCCCGATTTGCAAAGTCAGAATGTTGCCCTTCAAGACGCTACAGGAAAACCAATTAAAAAAGTGTCGATGGCGCCACCCGCAATGGACAATGCTTCCTTAAATCAGACGGCAAGCACTTTTTATTTCTATAATACTTCATTGGTAGCCTTTGGGAAATTACAGTTTAAAAAAATATGGGGAAATAGATCCATAAATGGCAATTGGAGATTGTCATCCAGCACCAGCGAAATAAAGATTAAGGATACTGTAAGCGACCCTAATAAAATGGAAGAAACCAAATTGGCAGTGGAAAATCTAGTGGAAGAAAAATACACTGTGGATTACTATCTAAAACAACTCCCAAAAACACAAATCGAGACAGACAGCATTGCTAAGGAACGCAATTTTGCCTATTATCAACTTGGTGTTATTTACAAGGAAAAATTCAAGGAATATGAATTGGCGAGCAATAAACTTGAACAGTTATTGCAACAGAATCCGGAAGAAAAGTTGGTGCTTCCTGCGATGTACAATTTGTTCAAGATATACCAAATTACCAACATTGCCAAGGCTGAAGAGATAAAAAAAAGGATTTCTTCCCAATATCCAAATTCTAGATATACTCAAATTATAAATAATTCAACTCAAAATACCCTTTCTGAAAATGAAAATTCAGCTATGGTGTATAACAAATTGTATCGATTGTATCAACAAGAACAATTCTCTACTGTTTTGCAACAATTAGAGGAATTGATAACGCAATATTCCGGGAATGAAATCGTGCCTAAATTTGAATTGCTCAAAGCAAATGCCATTGGAAAACTTCAAGGACTAGAAGCCTATAAAAATGCTATACAATATGTTGCCGATAATTATCCGAATAGTGAGGAAGGCAAAAAAGCACAGGAAATAGTAACAACTGAAATTCCGCTTCTTGAAAATATGGCATATAGTGCCACGGATACGAAAAACTGGAAAATCATTTATAAGTTAACCACTCAGGACGAGAAAACGCTCAATCTACTGGAGGGAAAAATCAACGCTTTTCTTGCCAAAGAGGTTCATAAGATATTATCCTACTCATGTGATAATTATACCGGAAAAGAAATTTTCGTCACCATTCATGGTATAAATTCGCAAGCTTATGGAAATGCCATTGTCACCACATTAAAAGAAAAATTTAAAGTTGGCGAACCCGGCATTGTGGTTTCGGGCGAAAATTATAAGGTGATCCAAATCAAGAAAAACTTTTCAGAATATTTGGAACAACCCAAAACCGTTGCTGTTCCAGATCAACTAACTCTTCCTGAGCAAGAAGCCTCACAGTCATTAAATCCAACCCAAGTATTGCCAATCCAAAAAACACCGGCAGCTAAGAGTGCTGATTCGGCAATCCCAATAAGTGGTGACGCCCCAATTACAAATCCCCCTTCAAAGCCGTAAAGTATGTTTGATAAAAAAACCAAATCATATACTGATCTTTTAGGAAAGACAAACAGGATTGTTGAAGGAACAATAATCAAGGGAGATATTATTTCTCAAGCTGACTTTAGATTGGATGGCGAATTAATAGGAAATTTTC
>CAZHVE010000112.1:0-4649 GCA_964535705.1 uncultured Flavobacterium sp. | reverse complement strand
GCAAATGCCAGTCGCACCGTCATTCCGGAGGAATAGCGTTTAACTGGTGTGTCTATGTAACGCTCGCAACCCGAGAAATCTATAATTTCGTCAATCTTCGAGGCAATTTCTTTTTTGGTCATTCCCAGTATGGCACCATTGAGGTAAATGTTTTCTTTGCCAGTCAACTCTGGGTTAAATCCTGTGCCTACTTCGAGCAAAGAAGCAATACGTCCACGTGATTTTATACTTCCTGTTGTGGGTGCGGTAACCTTGGATAATATTTTAAGAAGCGTTGATTTTCCTGCTCCGTTTTTGCCAATAATACCCAAAACTTCGCCCCGTTCTACCTCAAAATTAATGTCTTGAAGGGCCCAAACGTAGTCGCTCTCGCCCTTAGTACTGCGGTCGTTTGTGCCGCCAATTTTTAGATAGGGATTTTCTTTTCCGCGCACTTGATGCCACCAGCGGTTCAGGTCATGGCTGAGCGTGCCTGTTCCTACCTGCCCGAGGCGGTATTGCTTGGAGATGTTTTCGGCTTTGAGGATGATGTCTTTCAAAGGAGGAGGTTAGGAATTAGAGATTAGAATTGGGAAGTTGGGAGTAAAAGTTCTCATTGATATTGCCATTCTCATTATTATAGATACGTTTATAACTGTGGTTAAATATATAAATTTCAAAGATACAGTTATAACTTTTATAGTTATGAATAGTTTTTATTTCAACAAACTTAAAACAAACTACTTCGTTTTTCTTATAGGTTTCAAAATAGCAGCACCCAATTTATAATCAATCGTGTTGGCATATTTATTATTTTCTTCATTTTATTTGTAACAACTTAATAAATAACGATCTACAAATACTTCATAATGTTCCATATAAATAGCCTTATTTTTCATGAAAATATATTTCTTATTTTCATTTTCCTTGATGTTCATTTCTTTGCGTCTTGAAACTAGATGTTGCACGTAAAAAAAGAGCACTTCTTCGATGATGTGTACTTTCCAACCTAAAGCGCAAACTCTAAGGTAAAATTCCCAGTCTTCGTAACCATTTTTTTGATTTTCGTCATAGCCGCCCACTTGCTCCCAACATTTTTTTCGGAATAATGAAGTGCCTACAGCATCATTATAAAATAGAAAATCCGCTGTTGATTTCCCTGTCATTTTATAAATTTGAAACAATTTATCGCCCACAAAATACTGCCCCCAACTGCTTACAATACCTAATTGCTCATCAGACATCAATGCTATCATCGCTTTTCAAGAAAGCTGGCTTCGTGTTTATCATCGGCATCTAGGGTTAGAATAAATTCGCTTTTTGCTTTTTCGATTCCAAGACTCCTAGCACTGCTTACACCGCCGTTTTCTTTGTGCAAATAAATGAAACGAGAATCTTTGGCTTCCCATTTTCGGGCAACGGTTTCGGTATGATCGGGAATGCCATCATTAACGATAATACATTCCCAATGAATGTAGGTCTGGTCTAAAATAGATTGCAACGACTCCTCCAAATATTGGGCTTGGTTGTTGCAAGGAACGATGATGGAGACTAATGGAGTCATTTAGGAAGTTTGAAATTATAATTACAAAAAAGCTCTTGCTTGGAATTCGTTACAGTGAAAATTTTTCAGGATTTTGAAAAGTATTCCAATTGAGAATGTAAATTAGCAGAAGTACTATTATTTAATCTTTCTGTTTTCAATATCTTGTCTGTTATCCCAAAAAGACACTATTTCAATTCTATCGTCTTTTATTTCATAAAATATAAGATACACTTTCATTGAAATTACACGTGTAAACCTATTAGACGTTAGCCTTCCAATATGTTCCGCTTTTGATAGTGTCTCCAATAAATCTTCAAGATCATTTAAGATTTTCAAACTATAATTTGAGTTTCCATTTCTAATAACATAAAACTCAAGAACGTTTGCTATCTGATTTTTGGCAAGCTTTGACCAAATTATTTCTTTTTCAGCCATTGCTTCATTTCGGAGATTACTTCTCCATTTTTAAAAAATTGCCCATTTTTAATTTCAACCCTTCCACTTTCAATAGCAGATTGCTGTTCAGAAGACAATTGATATAAAGCTTGTTCAGAAGAATCAAAGATAGTTTGAAGAGCATTAAGGAAATTCAAGTCTTTAGAATCCTTTATTCTCGAGATTAAATTCTTTTTTATTTGAGCAGTCATATTCATAACATTTCTTTTTAATAGTCAAAAATAGCTATTTATCTTCAATTATACAGGTTTCTTATTCTAAATTTACTCCACTAAATATCAAACAAATTAGGGAAGTGTTTCTTAGTTTCTTCCATAACATTTTCATGCGAATTCACTCTTCCATTTGCGAGATCATCGATAGCTGCATCGATAGCTTTTTTTGGGCATCACTCAATAAACTAACTTCTTTGCTTATTTTTCTTAAAGGAGTCACCACAAAAGATTCATTTTTAGAGCGATAAATGACTAATTCTTCTTCTTTGGCAATGTCTAAATATTTTTTGATATTATTTCTGAATTCGGTTACGCTAACTGCTTCCATACAATTATTTTATAAATTAAATGTACGTAAAAATGTACGTAAAACACAATTGGTATTGCTATAATTTATTCGTCCAAGTATTGAGCTAGGTTGTAATAGGGAACAATGATGGAGACTTTAGGATTTGTCATACTATTTGAACTACTAATTAGTGCTTAAAAGCATAGATCATCCCCGAAATCGAAGTCAAATATCGAGACACCACTCTAAAATTGTTTTCTAAAAGAATGTTTTCAAGAATTCCTGAACCTTTATCATGCCACTCGATTAAGAGCACATCTACTTGGGTCAATAAGTGACTATCACTCAATTTTTGAAGTATTTCATATTCTGCTCCTTCGCAATCTATTTTTAATACTTTTTTCTGGTTGGTATGTTTGGCAAATAATTCTGGGAGGATGGTATTAACATCCTGGATATTAATTTCTATTTCTTTTGAATTATTTTTATCAATGACCAGGCTTGATTCTAATCGAATGCCGCAATTGCCTTTGGCTTGAGGGTTGTAAAGTACTTTCTCTACTCGTGTAGTAGCTCCTAAACCAATATTAAAAGCTTCGATTTTACTTGAAAAGTCTTTATTCAATCCAACATTATAAATGGCTTGCTGGTAAGTTATTACCACAGGTTCAAAAGAATATATTTTAGCAACATTCTTTTTTATTCCAAAAAAAAAGAGAACTAATTCCAATGTTCATTCCAATGTCAAAAACAACGAAACTTTCATTTGACAGCAAATTATAATCTGTGGTATTCATTTTATAAGCTAAAATCTCTGTTTTGGGAGCATCTATTTAAATTGCTGCAACTGCAATAACATAGTGCAGCTATCGCGAATATAATAATTTGAAGCAACTAATTACTAAAAAATAAATACTGAAAACAGAATAATATTGCCTCTCATTTGTTTTACTAAAATGCATACCTTTAATCCAAAATCAAACAATATGGCAAAAGTAATCGCTCCATTTCAAATTTCGGGTACGCTTGACGACCTCAATTTCATCATAACAACCGAAGGCAATTTTGTTCGCATGAAAAGAGATAATGTTTTAACAAACAAAGAATTTATGGCTAATCCAATCTATGGCAAAGTCAGAAATCACGGTAAAGAAATGGGATATTGTTCGAAAAAATCAAGAATATTCCGCCTATTGGCGGTACAATTTTACAAAAAATCAAAAGAAGTGAGTTTTGCTGGCAGAGCCAATAAAATACTACTGGAAATACTCGAGGAAGACCTGATAAACCCAAAAGGAGAACGAACACTCGAAGAAGGAATGAAATCGTCTTATATAAACGAAATCCTCATTGGATTTGAAGGAAACAAAGTAAGACCATTGTCAAAAGTACTCAAAACAGAATTTCAATATAATAAAGATAACCAATCCGCACTAATTACTAACTTTTCAGCTAAAGATCATTTAGATTGGCCAGAAGAGGCAACACATATACACTTAGCAATGGCGACAGCCAATTGGGACTTTGAAAACAACACCTTTGACACTTGCTATAGCGAGGAAAAGATACTTAACAAAGAGGCTGAGATACAAACGATAACCTTAACCACTGAAAAACCAAAAGGAAACAATTGCCTACTAACCTATCTTTTTATTGGCTTTGCAAAACAAGAACGTCGCAAATACAACTTACTGCACCGCAAAAACAATACGGTAACAATTATTGCTTGTCAAAATTCCTATGCTATTTAACTAAACTCCTAACTCCCCTCTAGATTCTCTAGGTTTGCTTCAGTCTTTCGAAGTAGGTTATGAGATTATGTGGTTATAAGTTTAGAGTTGAGCAATTCATGTTGTGATTAAATTTGCCGTTTTCTTTAACCTATAAACCAATATCTAGTAGGATATATACTCATGGTTTTATTCTAACGATTTTGTCTTCTTTAAGAATTACCAATTACTATTCATTTTTTTTTTGAACTCAATCAGCTTTTCATAAACCTTATCCATTCCCTCTATTATTTTAGTTTGGTTGGGGGTTCTTTTATATGTTTTCATTGTATTTTTTTTTAGTTTATTGAATTTAACTTCATTCAAAATAGTAATTTTCGATTCTAAAGTTTTTTCTGCAATTAATTCTGGTTTTCCTCCAGAATTGTCATAAA
>CAZHVE010000111.1:0-4681 GCA_964535705.1 uncultured Flavobacterium sp. | reverse complement strand
CCGCTGTAACAGCTGCTGGAGCTGTCATAGTAAATACCGTTTCAGTTCCCGTGTATGGACCTACTTTAGTGATTTTAAGTAAAGAATCAAGTCCTACTGTAGTATAACTTACAGGGACAGTTGCAGGAACTACTGCTGCTCCTTTAAAATGAGGAGTATTATCCGTACTAGTCAACGTCAACGAAATTGGAGCCGTTGGCACTTTAGTAGTCAACACAAGAGCTTTTGGTAAAGAAATACAACCGTTAGTATCTACTGATTTTACGGTAACTGAACCAATACCTCCTGGTATTGGGCTTACCTCTTCAAAGCTCAGTCCGATAGAGTTAACAACTCCTGTTCCGGTAGTAGGATTAGCTAGTGATACAGCAGTAGCTCCTGATGTAAAAGAAGCTCCTGTTGGAACAGTCCATATATAAGAAGAAATTGTACCTGCTGCAGTAGCCGTGAAAGTTACTGGAGACGATGAATCAATGTATTTACAAATAAGGGCTGACTCCGTAGAGGTTAAAGCCGATGGTGTAACCGGTAAATTGTTTACAACAATGGCTCTACCTTCTCTTGAACTTTCTTCACCATCTTTGGTCTCCGTTAGATAATAAATTTTTGAAGCTAAAGCAGTAGTTGGCGTCAAAGGAGCACCTCCTGAAAAAGCTGAATAGAATTTCAAAGAAGTACTGCCTTTAGCCGTAGCTATTGTAGCCCCTTTACAGAAAGTTAAATCTGGCGATCCATTTGGTGGGATACTGGTAAAGGTTAATGCCAACGTTTCTGTATGACATCCTACTACATGAGTATAATTACCGGGTACTGTATAAGTGCTTCCATTTCCTGCGGACCATGTATAGGTTTTATATGCAATAACCGGAGTAGTATTTGTAGTATTCGGGTTTACTGTTACCGTTGTAGCTGCTGAAGTTGTGCTTCCTCCTATACCTGTTACGGTCACCGTATAACTTCCTTGTGTATTTGCAGTAATACTCGAAGTTGTAGCTCCTTCAGGTGACCATAAATAAGTCAATCCAGATCCTGTGTTGGCCGATAAAGTCACACTACCACCTGAACAGAAAGTAGTGGCTCCTCCAACAGTGATTGTTGCCGGCGGTGCAATATTGGCTGTAATACCAGTAGGTTGAGAGAGTGAATAATTTGCTGATGCGCTACCACTAATAGTGTAACCACTAATGGTTATCGGTATTGCCGCTCCGGCAGTAGCGGTATCAAAATTAGCAGAAACACCTGAACTATTTAAAGTGACATTAGCTGTATCGGCTGCAAAAACACCAGATAAAGAACCCAAGGCACTTAAAGTGGCTGTGGTATTTCCATCCTGAGCCTTATTGTTGGCAACAACACCTGTAACTGTTAAGGGGGCTTGTGTTATTTCACCTTCAGCAGTACCATTTTCTAAACTATAATTGGCTGCTTTGCCGCCATTAGTGCCATCCGCTAGTGTATAGCTTATTGTCGCTAATTTAGCAGTTCCAACATTAGCATCTGCATAAAGACCTGTTGTCGTGGCAGTAACTGTTTCTGTACCCTCAAACCCTGATAAGGTTCCCGGTGAAACAAGCCCTGAAGTAGGGAGTGAATTATATATTTTTGATGCAATGCTTGGCGTCGTTATTGACAAGGTTTTTTTATTAACAACCAGGGTCTGAGAAACGGGTTGGGCTACGGCGTATTCAACATTACCCCCCTGCGAAGCAGTGATAGTGGCTGAGCCGGACCCAACAACTGTAATGGTACTTCCTGATGTAGTGGCCACTAACGTATTATTACTACTGTAAGTTACCGGTAAGCCTGATGAAGCGGTAGCTCCGGGAAGAACAGCATCTCCATAATTTATTGCTGAAAGTGCACCAAAAGTAATGGTTTGAACAGTTCTATATTCAGGCGACACTGCATTTGATGTTCCACTTATAGCACCCAAACCTGCCACATTAGCTGCTTTTACAGTAAAAGTATAAGTATTTCCATCTGATAATCCATTTACTGTTATAGTACCACTTCCTGCCTGACTTAAAGTTCCGGTTATTCCATCGGGAGAAGATGTTGCGACATAAGAGGTAATTGGCGAACCCCCATTATATGCAGGAGCCGTAAACGAAATTGTTGCCTGTCCATTGATGCCGGTTAACGCTGCTGTACCAATAGTAGGAGCATCAGGCACTGTAAAAGGTGTCACTGTATTTGATGCAGCACTTTCGGCACTTTGTCCTATACTATTTGTTGCCCTTACCGTAAAAGTATAAGCCGTTCCGTTAGTTAAACCATTCATTAGTATAGTCCCACTTCCTGCCTGACTTAGTGTTGCAGTAATTCCTCCGGGAGAGGATGTTGCTGTATAGGAAGTTATTATTGTATTACCATTAAATGCAGGAGCTGTAAAAGGAATGGAGGCTTGCCCACTCACTCCTGAAACTGTTGCGGTTCCAATAGTAGGAGCGTTTGGTGTTCCAACACTGTAGGTAATGATTACCTGCCCGGCACCCCCGGCAGCTCCCCTATTGACTCCAGAATTACCATAAGCACCTCCCCCTCCACCTCCCGGTGAAGTTCCTGAAATTCCATTACCTGCAGAAGTTTTACTTCCTCCTCCGGCACCTCCCAAGTCTCCGGCTCCGGCACCTCCGGCTCCACCTGATCCACTAGCGCCGGATGCACCAGGTAATCCTATAGCCACTGTGCCACCAGAACCACCTGAACTATTTGTACCGCCTGAACCCAATTGTCCTGCCGAATTTGTTCCGCTTCCTCCGACACCACCATTTGCAATTACAGGAATCGTTGATCCGAATGTTGTATTACTTCCGGTAAATCCATCAGCACCACTAAGAGTAGCGCTCTGCCCTCCCGCGGCACCCACTGTCACGGTATAACTTGTTGCAGGGACAACGGTCACGCTATCATTTATAACATAAGAACCTCCAGCACCGCCACCGGCAAAACCAGCTAAAGAGGTGCCACCGCCGCCACCGCCGCCGCCCCAAGCTTCGACTTTTATTTTATTTATGCCGGCCGGAGCTGTCCATGTTCCAGTTGTAGTAATGGTAGTTTTGGTTTCGACTGCAACCGAAAAATATTGTGAAACCGAAGATGCAGGGTAATAATAATTATCTCCCGCTTGTGAGGCCGTAATTGTACAAGCACCACTTCCTACAATATGAATTTTATTATCAACAATGGTGGCTACATTAGTGTTTGAACTTGTATACGTAACAGCCAGACCTGAACTGGATTTCGCACCCGGACTAAAGTCAGCGTCACCTACTTTTTTCGAAGGTAATGCATTAAAATTAATTGTTTGGTTTTGAATAATATTCATCTCAATTCCGTTAAAAATATCATCTGTTGTGTCTGTATTGACCAACATGAAATCAGAACCATTGACACCACCTTGATTCATAACGGCATCTGATAGGGTTATAGTTTCTGTTCTCCATTGATTAGTTCCAGTTCCTGTAAAAGGTATGGTCTGAAGACCTGCGGCATTTCTATATTTGAAGGCCCAAGTGGAACCTGCCGTTTTATCCAACCAAATGATGACAAACTTCAATGTTTTATTGTTTGCGGGTACTTCATTATGCAATTGGAAATACATCGTATTTTTACCGGTACTATTCTCGAAAGAACGGGCAAAACGATCGTACTTTGAAGAAGTTGAAGTTAAAGTTCCTCGTACCCTGAACAATCCTATAGAGGTCGCATCAGGATTGATTTGAGTCATAAATCGCTCAATATTTCCTTCGCAAATATCCCAGCCTGCATCATTGTAAAAGTCTTGACTTTCACGCTGATATACTTGTCCTCTCACTACGGCAACTGGATCATCTATACGAGCTCCTCTATTAGCATATTTAGGGTCATTACATATGGCTTGATAACGAGCTAGATTGGGCTGACTAGCTGTACCATAAATCGATACAGGAAATTTAACGGTATCGGCTGAATTGAGTCCTTCGTGAAAAACAGAAAAAGCAGTTGTGGCGGTTGCAGGATAGACTTGTTTGGCGTATGTGTTGTACATTTTGAAGATGTCAATAATCCCAGGATTAGCCAATGCATACGTCATGGCGCTTACCGAAATATTGGTACAAGAAAGCCCTGTATTAATACCCCCAAGGGCTGACCAATAAAAACCTATTTCATAGTTCAAAGCAAAAAAACCTTTCTCCCATGACTGATCCATTTCTGAAGCTGAAAATAGTTTTACTCCATTTGGATTACCAGGACCTACTTTTGGATTAATTAAAAATGGATTCCATTGCTCTTTGTAGGTTTGCTCATCTGATAAATGGTGTCCCCTGTTAAAGGCTCCTCCTTTAAGACCAAAGCCAAGTACCGGATCTAATTGGGTCATTACATAATTATAGGCCTCTGGTTCTTTACCAGGATCTACATTATTGAATGTTAAAACAATTTTGCGAGTAGTAACATCGTTGAAATTTTCTCTAAATTTAGCAAATGATTCTATACGAAAGGCTTCCCATTGTGCTAGGGTTAAGTCATATTGAGTATTATCAACAGTACCATTTGTTCCATCAGTAACATCTCCTTTGTAAGGTTCTTCGTCTCCTGTGCATCCTGTTTTCACTTGCACAAAAGCAATATGTTCGAATTTTTCTTGAGGTTGATTTCTCAAAAACAAGGCAAATTGTCTAATCATTTCAAAATAGTA
>CAZHVE010000110.1:0-4681 GCA_964535705.1 uncultured Flavobacterium sp. | reverse complement strand
GCATTTCCTAGACGTTTAGACATTTTTTGTCCGTTTTTGTCTAAAACCAAACCGTTTGAAACTACATTTTTATAAGCTACTTTGTCAAAAACCAAAGTGGCAATGGCGTGCAACGTATAGAACCAACCTCTAGTTTGATCCACTCCCTCTGCAATGAAATCAGCAGGGAAATCTTTGTTCTCGTCAATTTTAGCTGCGTTTTCAAAAGGATAATGCCATTGCGCATAAGGCATTGAACCGGAATCAAACCAGACGTCAATCAAATCTGCCTCGCGTTTCATAGGTTTTCCTGAAGCAGAAACCAAGGTGATTTCGTCGACTACATTTTTATGTAAGTCAACCAAATCATAATTGGCTTCGTCCATATTTCCAATTTCGAACCCTTTGAAAGGATTCTCTTTTTGCAAACCTGCCGCAATTGATTTTTCGATTTCGTTGTATAATTCTTCCACAGAACCAATAAGGATTTCTTCTGTTCCTTCTTCGTTTCTCCAGATTGGCAAGGGGATTCCCCAAAAACGAGAGCGCGACAAGTTCCAATCGTTGGCATTTTTCAACCAATTCCCGAAACGTCCTTCTCCAGTAGATTTTGGTTTCCAGTTAATGGTTTCGTTCAAGTCGAACATTCTGTTTCTTACCTCAGTGATTTTGATAAACCAAGAATCCAGCGGATAATATAAAATTGGCGTGTCCGTTCTCCAGCAATGTGGATAACTGTGCACGTATTTCTCAACTTTGAACGCTTTATTTTCTTCTTTTAACTGAATCGCAATTTCCACATCCATCGAGCGTTCTGGCGCATCACCTTCAGTATAATATTCGTTTTTAACATATTTTCCGGAATATCTTCCTAAGCCATCAATGAATTTTCCTTGCAAATTTACCAATGGAACCGGGTTTCCATTTTCGTCTAAAACAAGCATTGGTGGCACTTCCGGAACAGCTTCTTTGGCTACTTTAGCATCATCGGCTCCAAAAGTTGGCGCAGTGTGCACAATTCCTGTTCCGTCTTCAGTAGTCACAAAATCGCCTAAAATTACTCGGAAAGCATTTTCTGGATTTTGGTATGGCAAAGCAAAAGACATCAATTGTTCGTAGCGAATTCCAACTAAATCCGTTCCTTTGCATTCGGTCAAGATTTGGTATGGGATTTTCCCTGCCTTGCCGGCAGGCAGGTTGTCGCCTTCTTTGAAATTTTCAAAATCGGAAGCTTCAGTGCTTAGGAAAAATCCTTTCGAAAATTGTTTGCCAACTAAGTTTTTAGCCAAAATAACATTCGAAGGTAAAAAAGTATATTGGTTAAACGTTTTTACTAAAACATAATCGATTTTTGGGCCGACTGTCAACGCTGTATTCGAAGGCAGAGTCCAAGGTGTTGTCGTCCAAGCTAAGATATAAACATCCCCAAAACCTTGAAGAAAACTCGGTAAAGTTTCATGTAAAGCCTTGAATTGCGCTACAACAGTGGTGTCAGTAACATCCCGATAACTTCCCGGCTGGTTCACTTCGTGTGATGACAATCCTGTTCCTGCCTTTGGTGAATACGGCTGGATGGTATATCCTTTGTACATCAAATCCTTGTTGTAGATTTGTTTCAAAATCCACCAAACAGTTTCCATATATTTGGACTTGTAGGTGATGTAGGGGTCTTCCATATTCACCCAATAGCCCATTTTTTCGGTCAAATCGTTCCACACATCGGTGTAACGCATCACGGTTTTTTTGCAAGCTTCGTTGTATTCTGCTACGGAGATTGTTTTTCCAATATCCTCTTTGGTAATACCCAATGCAGCCTCGGTACCTAATTCCACAGGCAATCCATGCGTATCCCAACCGGCTTTACGCTTCACTTGGAATCCTTTTTGAGTTTTATAGCGGCAAAATATATCTTTAATCGCACGTGCCATAACATGGTGTATACCCGGCAATCCGTTTGCCGAAGGAGGGCCTTCAAAAAATACGAATTGCGAGTTGCCTTCGCGAGTGGTTACACTTTTCTCGAATATGTTTTCTTTTTTCCAAAAATCAAGGACTTCTGATGCGACTGTAGGCAAGTTAAGTCCTTTGTATTCAGTAAATTTTACACTCATTTTATCCTTTTCTTAAATCGTGGTGCGAAAGTAATAAATTTATGTCGAATGTCAAATGTCGGATGTCGAAAGTTATTGATTGACTGAATTTTCATACTGAATTGTATGATATAAAAAAAATGAACGAGTTTTGATAACAAATTTAGGGATTCATCAAACTCTCAATTTCCTCAATTTCAATAGGGATATTTTGCATCAAATTAAATGGTTCGCCCTTTTCTTGAACGACGACATTGTCTTCTAATCTTATGCCAAAACCTTCTGCTGGAATATAGATTCCAGGCTCCACCGTAAAAACCATATTGGCTTTCATGGGTTCGGTTAGGATTCCGTAATCGTGAGTGTTTAACCCTAAATAATGGGAAGTTCCGTGCATGAAATATTTTTTGTATGCAGGTGATTCTGGGTTTTCGTTTTGCACATCGGCTTTGTCAATAAGTCCCAAACCTAATAATTCTGAAGTCATTATTTTGCCTACTTCTTTATGATAATCTTTTATTAATGTTCTTGGAGTAAGCATTTTGGTTGCTTCATTTTTTACTCTTAAAACCGCATTATAAACTGCTTTTTGCCTTTCGGAATACCGCCCAGAAACGGGAATGGTTCGTGTTAAATCGCTAGAATAATTGGCATATTCGGCTGCAACATCGAGCAAAAGTAAATCGCCTGATTTGCATTGCTGGTTATTTTCGATATAATGCAAAACATTACTGTTATTTCCTGAAGCGATAATGGGTGTATAGGCAAAACCTTTGGAACGATTGCGAATGAATTCGTGTATCATTTCGGCTTCGATTTCATATTCCATTACATTTGGTTTTACAAACGAGAGGATTCTACGAAATCCTTTTTCGCTAATATCACAAGCTTGTTGCATCAAATCCAGTTCTTCGCTTTCTTTAACAGAACGAAGACGTTGCAAAATTGGATTGCTTTTGGCCACTTGATGGGCAGGATAATCTGACTTCCATTTTTTTATAAAACGAGCTTCTCTAGTTTCGGTTTCTACATTGGCGCGATAATGTTCATTAGTATTGATATACATGGTATCACAATAGCTCATCATTTCCGATAAGACCTTCTCGAAATCTTGTAACCAATGCACGGTTTTTATTCCCGAAACTTCAAAAGCTTGATCTTTGTTTAGTTTTTCACCCTCCCAAATCGCGATGTATTCACTGGTTTCTTTCAAGAATAGCATTTCTTTTTGGGATTCATAAGGTGCACCAGGAAACAGCAACAAAATGCTTTCTTCTTGATCAACTCCTGATAAATAAAAAATATCTCGATGTTGCGCGAAAGGCAAAGTGCTATCGGCAGAAACGGGATAAATATCATTAGAGTTGAAAACAGCCAAGCTCTTTGGCTTCATTTGAGCCATGAATTTTGTGCGGTTTTTTATGAAAAGTTGTTGGTCGATTTGATGGTATTTCATAACAATTCGGGTTTTTACTTTGAGTAATCAAAAGTAAATACTTTGGAAACAAAATTTGAAAAATAACATATTAATTTTTGTTTGTTTGAAAAAAACTCTCTCTGACAAACCAAAATAATATTTTTTACTAGGTCAAATAAACGGATGTCTCAAAATAAACGTGTTAAAACTTAAAAACATCGAAAACATACCTATTATAATGATAATATGTGAAAATAGGGCCGTTTTTGAAGGGTTTATGTTGGCTTAATCGCCAACTTTAGATTTATTATAAATAGTAACGAAAAGGTTGTAGTTCATTACTATTTACTTTATTTTTGCACAACTTTTATAAATTTATTCCAATTACCTATGTCAAAATCTACAGTATTAAAGTCATCCATTGCAAAGAAAGTGGCAATGGCACTTTCGGGACTTTTTTTGATTTCATTTTTATCCCTACATTTTTTTATTAATTTGATGTCTGTTTTTAGTGCAGACACTTTCAATGAGATGTCACACTTTATGGGATATAACCCAGTAATTCAATTTGTAATGCAACCCGTTTTAATTGCTGGAGTTATTTTTCACTTCGTTATGGGGTTTGTTTTAGATTTGAAAAACAGGAGTGCTAGACCCATTAAGTATGCAAATTACAATGGCGCAGCAAACGCATCCTGGACTTCAAGAAATATGATTATTTCTGGAGTAGTAGTGTTGGCTTTCTTAGGATTGCATATGTATGATTTTTGGTTTGCTGAAATGAACTATAAATATATCGCTGTAAATGTTATCGATGAAAATAGATATTATGAAGAGTTAGTTCATAAATTTGAAAATCCAGTTCGTACTGTTTTGTATTGTATTGCGTTTGTTCTTTTGTCATTGCACTTGTGGCACGGTTTTAATTCGTCGTTTCAATCTGTAGGGTTTAACAATAAATATTCAAAATCATTACATAAATTAGGATATGCTTTTGCAATAGTAGTTCCTTTTGGTTTTATTTTTATTGCTTTATTTCATCATTTTAATCAAATTTAATATTAAATTATAATGGCATTAGATTCAAAAGTTCCAAGTGGTCCAATTTCGGACAAATGGATAAATTATAAAAATCATATAAATTTAGTAAATCCAGCGAACAAACGTAATATCGATATTATCGTTGTGGGAACCG
>CAZHVE010000109.1:0-4693 GCA_964535705.1 uncultured Flavobacterium sp. | reverse complement strand
TTTTTCGGATAAGATGCTGTTTTTAATCGGATTTTTATTTTAATATTTTGTAAGTATTTATTTATTTATTTCAAAAAAATGTCACTTTATCCGTTTTTTTTGCACTTAATCGATTTTTTTTCTTGGTGATTACAAAAAAAAGAAATAGTTTTGGTTTTTAAAATTAATTTATAATTATAAGTATATAACCTACATTGTCTTTTTTGAAACGGATAATGATGAAACAATGCCAAATTTAGAACTATTATTTAGACCCAAATCAAGTCATTATGAAAACAATTTTTTACAATTTACAAAAGACTACAACACTAATTATGATCATGAGTTTGCTTTTTGTGGCAAATGCATTTTCGCAGACTACTTATTACCTTCAAACGGCAAATGTTGCTGCTGCTAGTACTGTCGGTAGCTGGAAAACTGATGCTACAGGTGCCGGAGGGGGAACAGCGGCAACAGTTTTTACTGGTTCCACTGATACATGGGTAATTCTATCTACTCAAGCAGCTGTTTTTGCCACGGGTACTGCCACAACCTTTGCAGGTAATTTACAAGTTGACGGTACATTAAAAGTTGCCTCAGCTTCGGCAAATAGTAATACGTCAGTAACTGTTAACGGGATTATTATATTTAGTACTTCAACAACTAGTCAAGTAACAGTAACTTCTGCCAGTAATGGTGGATCTAATAGTTTTGCGATTGGATCATCGGCAACTTTAAAAACAATCAACCAAAATGGAGTTTTTGGATCAAACTGTTCTATAGCTGCAGTAGGATCTAGAGCTTCAGTTACGCTTCCAACAACAGCTAATTATGAATTCAAAGGGTCTGCTAATCAAGCTACTCTAGGATTACCTGCTACGGTGAACCAATTGACAGTAAATAATTCTGGAAATACAGTAGCATTAACAACAGGTACAGGAACTACAATATCTAATGGTCTTATTATGACTGCTGGTACATTAAACATTAATGCCCAAAACATAACTTGTGGGTCTTTGAGTGGTAGTGGTACAGTAAATAATTCAACAAATACGGCTGGTCCTTGGACAGTTACGGTAGGTAATGCCAATAATTTAAGTTCTACTTTTTCGGGATTAATTTCTAATTCGAGTCAGACAATAGCACTTACTAAGGCAGGTACTGGTACGCTAACATTAACAGGAACTAATACATACACAGGCGCAACAGCCATAACTGCAGGAGTTTTAAATATTCAAAACGCAACAGCAACAGGAACTACTGCTGGAGGGGTAACAGTAACTTCGGGAGCTGCTCTTCAAGTACAAGGCGGAATAACGGTTGGTGCAGAAGCATTAACCCTTAACGGTACTGGTGTTTCTACCGATGGTGCTTTGAGAAGCGTTGGAACAGGTAATTTAACCAACACTTGGGGAGGAACGATAACTTTAGGATCAACTGCAAGAATAAATGCCGATGTAAGTTCTACACTTAGCATGGGTGCCATAACAGCAACGAATATCAGTTTATCTTTAGGAGGTATAGGGAATATAAATGTAACGGGGGCTATTACTACTGGTACGGGGGGTGTCACGGATGATGGGCCAGGAAATGTTACTTTTTCGGGTACCAATACCTATACAGGTGCAACCACTATTTCGGCAGGTATTACCAGTCTTGGGGCATCTAATGTTTTTGCCAACACTTCTAATTTAGTTTTGAATGGTGGTACCTTCAAGACAGGAACCTCAACAGGCTATTCAGATACTATGGGTACTCTAGCATTAAGTGCTAATTCTACTTTTGCTCTAGGAGGATCAGCGCATACGATGACTTTTGCAGCTAGTAATGCTGTTACTTGGCCAGGTACTGTATTAACCATTAATGGTTGGACGGGTACTGCTGGTTCTGCCGGTGGTGGAACTGCAGGAAAAATACAAGTTGGAACTGCAGGATTAAGTGCAGCACAATTAAGCAAAATTCAATTTACCGGTTATGAATTAGGAGCTGCTGTTATTACCACTGGTGGAGAATTAGTACCTACGTTAAAAGTTACTTATTACTCTCAAGCTACTGGAGCACCAAATACATTAGGTAATTGGAACAGCATCAGAACAGGAGGTGGATCAAGTCCTGCCAACTTTACGAATGGCGATATTTTTGTTATTCAAAATGGACATACATTAACAACGAATGCTGCTTGGTCAGTTTCTGGAACAGGATCAAAAGTTCAAATAGAAAATGGAGGTACTTTAACTTCAACATCAGCTATTACGCTGAGTACAGCAACCACTTTTCAAATAGATAATGGCGGTACATACAAACATGGCAATACAGGAGCCTGGGCTAGTACAATCTTTCAAGGAACTGAAATATTTGGCAATTCGAGTACGGTAGAAATTAATGCAACAAGTGCAACAGTTCCCGATTTTCCTCCCAATCCAACTTATGGAAATTTAACATTGAATCTTACCACAGACCCTGGGGGAAGTGTTAGTTTCGGAGCAGATTTAACTACAATTAATGGGAATTTAACTGTTAGTAATACTCAAAATAGGGCAATCAGATTAAGCGGTACTCCGACCTCAAATCTCATTATAGAAGGAAATTTTGAGTTATCTGGGGCAACTAGTATTTTTATGTTCTCAAGTGGATCAGGAACTGCTACCGTAACAGTAAATGGCAATACATTAATTAGTGGTGGGACATTAGAATTAAATGGTAATTTATTGTCAGGTAATGGTGTGTTAAATTGTAAAGGTAATTTCGCACATACTGGAGGAACTATCACAGAAAATGGAACTGGAACTTTAAATGCTGTAAACATCAACGGTTCTTTAGCACAAACCATAGAAAGCACAGGATTATTTACAAATACTATTGCTATTACTATAGCGCCAACAGGTTCAGGAACAGTTGAAGTCGCTTCAGGTAAGTCGTTTACAAGTGGTACGGCAACAATATCTGTAAGCAGTACCTCTACTGCCACAGAATTTACCAACAATGGTACTTTAGCAATCAGCTCATCACTTGCAGGCGCAGGAAGTTTTGTTAACGCAGGCACTTTCAACAGTACTGGCGCTATTTCGGTTACTACACTTGCCAACTCAGAAACTATGAGTCATTCTGGCACAGGTACAATTACTACCGCTTTGGCTAACCTTACCAATACAGGCACTTTAAACATAAGTGGTTCGGGAGCTATTATAGGCATTACCAATAATGCTGGTGGGGATGTAAACCATTCAGGTTCTAGTGCCATAACTAGTTTTAACAATGCTACTGCAACCAGTAAACTTAATATTAGTACTCTAACTGTCCCTACATTTAATACGCTTACAACAAGCGCCGCAGGTAATACAGTAAACTATAGTGGTGCAGGGGCACAAACAGTTAAAGTTAATAACTACAGTAATTTGATATTGAGTGGCAGCGGAGCGAAAACCATTGGTACTGCAGCAAGTGGCACACTTACGTCAGGTAATTTGTCTATTGCGCCTACTGGGTCGGCTACAGCAAGTGTAACAAATACTAATATTTCGGTAGGTAGTTTAACACTTGGTGGTTTAGGAACTATCAGTGGTACTTGGGGGGCAGTTGACGCCACTGGTGCAACAAACAGAACTAACACCTACTTCACTACGGTTATTACGGGTTATGTAACAGTAGGTAGTGATACAAGAACAACGCCAACAATTACTACTGCACCAAGTGCAACAACAATAACATTTGGTCAAACGCTAGCATCTTCAACTTTGAGCGGCGGTGTTGCCGGTGTTGCAGGAACATTTGCTTTCACCACAGCATCCACTGCACCAAATGCAGGAACAGCGAGTCAGTCAGTTACTTTCACACCGACAAATACTGCGAATTATAAAACAGCATCGACAAGTGCAAACGTAACGGTAAATAAAGCTACACCAACGATTACTACTGCACCCAATGCAACAGCAATAACATTTGGACAAACGCTAGCATCTTCAACTTTGAGTGGCGGTGTTGCCAGTGTTGCAGGAACATTTGCTTTCACCACGCCATCAACTGCACCAAATGCAGGAACAGCGAGTCAGTCAGTTACTTTCACACCGACAGATGCTACAAATTATAATACGGTAATTTCAACAATCAATCTTTCAGTAAATAAAGCCACTACTACCACTGTGGTTACTATAAATGGAGGTCCATTCGCCTATACAGGATTGGCACAAACACCAGCCACGGTAACAGTAACCGGAGCAGGAGGTTTGAGTTTGACTCCAACGGCTGATTATACAAACAACACCAATGCTGGAACAGCAACGGCGAGTTATACTTACGCAGGAGATGACAACTATTTATCGAGTTCATCAGCAACAGCATTTACTTTAGTTGCTAAGGAATTGACAATTAATGCCAATGATGCTACAAAATGTTTTGGTGCTAATTATAATCTTGGAACTACTGCTTTTACTTTTTCAGGATTACTTGATGGAGAAAGCATAGAAAGTGTGACTTTATCTTCTTCTGGAGCAACTTCAAACGCATCGGTTGGTACATATTCAATTATACCCTCAGAGGCAATTGGAGAAACTTTTACCTCTTCAAACTACAACATTACTTATACTAATGGTGAATTAATTGTAACTCAAACTTCAGCACCAGCAGTGGCTTGTTATGAAACCGCTACTTGGAATACAACAACATGTGCTTGGGATGTAACAGGTACACAACCAGTTCAACCAACATTAGCATGTTA
>CAZHVE010000108.1:0-4704 GCA_964535705.1 uncultured Flavobacterium sp. | reverse complement strand
TTCCATTGGAATAAAACTCAAAATTATAAATGCCATTTCCTAAATTAAAAGTGGTTTTTAAATTTCCGCGGGATTGGAAATCATAAACATAAAATTTAACATAACTTCTTTCTGGCCAATATTTATCATTATAATATTCATAGTAAAGTGATTCATCACCAACAGCTCTTGAATTATATTTTGATATAATGCTATTTTTTGATGCATTTAAAGACTCAAGAGTTTCTATTCCTAAAATTCTTTTCTTTAGTGTAGAAATTTGAATTAAATCTATACTAGTTAAGGATTTGTCTTTTTTGAATGTTTGAGCATTTAAAAGTAATCCTAAAAATAGTAAGATAAATAAGGTTGTTTTTTTCATAGTATTTTTATTAAAATCAGGTATTACTTTAACTTTTATAACTGTAATTGAAGCCAATAAATTTTATTGCTTTTCAAAAGTAAATTATTAAAATCCACTTGTCAAATTTATAGTAGTGCAAATAAGTGCAAATAATATATTTATTTGATGTTTATAACTAATTTAGCTTTTTTTTATAAAATGGCTAGAATCAAGAACAAACCAAAAGAAGCACACTTGGAACTTTTACGAAAAGAGTTATCCAAAAAATACACCCTAAACATTTTGACAAGCTCCGATTGTCATCTACTTAGCGATAAAATGAACAATATTGTTAGTTCAGACACGCTAAGACGCCTTTTCAATATCATCAAAAACAACAATACAATCTCACTTAAATCACTAAATCATTGTGCGGTTTACTGCGGTTTTAGCGACTGGGGTAATTTTATTGACTTTTATAATCAATTTAGGGTTAATGAAAGTAAAATATTGCTTTTGAATTGCCTACAAGGCAAATTAGACAACCAAGCTATTAGAGAAAAGATTGATGATTTTCCTGTCACAAAAGAAGTTTATGAACTCTTTATTCAAATAATATTAGTGAAGGTCATTCAGGAAGATAAAGATTTTTTTATTAATATTTTTGAAATCGATAATCTTTTTCTTGATATAGAAAAAAACAGGGATGAGATTTATTATATAATTCACTTATTATCTACACTATGTCAAAGTCATCAATGGCTACAAGAAATTGCAATCGAACATTACTATGATTTACTAACTTCTAGTAGTTTTCGTTTTGAAAATGATTTTTTTATAGAATGGTTAGTAACTCCACAATTTGAATTTTATAGAACTTTACTTCATAACTACCATAATGTTAAAAAAAACAATCTTAAGGCAAATGCGTTTTATCATCTTGTGCTTGCGGATTATTATGCTGACATTGAGGATTGGATTAAATTTAATTTACATTACGTTGAAATTAAAAAAATAGATTTTAAAGAGATTGAGCATAATATTTTGTCTATGAGGCTTAAAGGAATCGAATTGATTTATGCATTTAAGTTTAATCCTAATGAATTTGATAATTTGTGTTTTGAGATAGATAAAATAAATTTTTGGTATATATATAATGATTTAGGTAATAGAATAACAAGTTTACTATTCATATGCATTTCATTACACAAATGTGAGCAATACCAAATAATAACTAATATCATAAAAAAATCATATGGTAAGTATGGTTTAATTACTACCAAATGGGGAGAGCAAAATTGGAATCATTTAAAAATTTTATATGCGGATAGTTTAATAGAAATAGGTCAAATTGAAAAAGCAAAAGAATTATTTAAATCTATATCGGTAGATCGATTTGATTTGAATTTTTCTCCATTTACTGATAAAATTTATGAAGAGTTAAAAATTAAATTATAATTTTTTTTCTATGCAAAAACTCAAAATCAATCTTTTTGGAGAGTTGTTCACTTTAAAAAGAGTCGTCCTAAACCAAATGGAGCAAGACTATTATGAGTTAATTGCTGCTCGGTTAAAACAACCATTACACCAGGCTTTATTAGACCCTTTTTTTTATCATCATTTAAAACTAAATTCTGTTGATTCGTTAGAGAAACTCCCTTGTGAAAATTTCAATGGATTAATGAATACGCCCAAAAATCAAATAGAAATTTGGTTGGATGGTAAAAAAAGAAATAAAATAAAACTGGATGAATTAAACCAAGAGCAATATTTATTTCCCTTATATAATTCATACAAGTCAATAATCGAAAATACACATAAAGGAGGTATCTATATTGAACAAAAAGAAATTGGCTTTATTGGAAGTTATGAATTCAAAATAGAGAGTTTCAATTTAGAAAATTTACAATTTGAAGTAATAGAACTCAATAGTCAATTGCTTTTGCAAAATATAACCTATACTAACTGCAAAACTATTTTTAAGAAGAAAGAAACTTTAATAACATATCAGAATAGTTATGAAATTTTAAAGCCAAAAATGGAATGAGATTCTTTTTTTATTAGTAAAATATCAAAATCTTAATTTCAGTACAGAAGGTGTTGTTTCGATTTATTTCTCCAACCTGCTTGATTTTCATATTTAACAAAATAAACCTTTAAATCGGCTTGATTTTGGTAGTTGACAAAAAACATGTTTTTATCGGCTTGATTTGAATATTTTGTAAAAAACCATTTTCCAGTATTTTTCCCGACTTGATTGCTGTATTTTACCCTATAAACCTTTAAATCTGCCTGATTCTCATAGTCTACTACAAACACTTTTACATCTGCTTGACTTTCGTATTCAACTGAATATACTTTTTGAGCGTGACAATAGGAACTTAAAAATAAGCTTATGAAGATTAAAAAAATTACTTTTTTCATTTTTTATTTATTTAAGTACTTTATTAGTTTGTGGTTCACAATGCAAATTTAACTTTTAAAGGTGTATTCAAAATTTATTTTAAATATTTCTTCTTTATAACCCTTGTATGAGTATATGAATTCACCATGCTTAATAAACATCTAATCATACGTAATTATCGATAATAACTAGATATTATCGACAAAAACTAGATTAAATCAGTGATTAGCAATTAAAAGCAATTTTCACTGGTTTTTTTCTTTCGACTTAATTTATTTTTTTGCTTTTATTTTCCTTATGAATTTTATGAAGATTATAAGCCAATAATCCAATACCAACGGTAACAAACATCCCAAATATTATGTAAGTTATTTTTTTACTATTTTCCATTTCTTGAGGTGTTGGAATTTGACCCAATTCATAGGCTAATTGATCTGGTGATAACATTCGTTGTTTAGAGTTTAGGATTATTTCTTTCATTTTTTTAATTTTTTTTATAAATTTTTATTTTAGTTTCGTCTTTTGGGTCTAACCCAAAAACAATATCTTTAATTTGGTAACATTTTGTTTTTACGCCTCCTATGTTGAAGAATTTTATTTCTGAAAGATATTTTGTATTAAAACCTAATTTTTCAAATTTAATCAGGTCTTCAATAAAAATGTCTCTGTCTCGGTATAATTTTAATAGTTTGTAATTTTCTGACATACCTTTTCTATAAAGATTAAATTCTAAGTTTTCTTCAGTACGCCTTTTATGACCGTGATGGTTTCTGCAGTAATCACTGCAATATTCTCTTTTTGAAGATTTGTATTCCAGGATTTCATCTTCGCAATCTGGGTTTTTGCAAAACTTTATTGGTTTTTTCATAATATGAAAATTTATTAACATAATACAAATATATAAAAATATTTTTATTACATTTGACGAATAAAAAAATACTTATGTTTTTACAAAATTATTATCCCTTTTTGCTTGAAAAGAAAATCTTATTATCAGAACTAAAAATTCACCCTAGAATTTATAGTGCCTGGAAAGATGAAGATATTGCAATATTTGACAATGAAGAGAAGTTAGATTTAAAAAATACAGAAAAAAGGAAATGGGTTTATCTCAATGTTTTTGAAGCTCTGTGGCTTTTAATTGTTGTAGAATTAAGGAAGTTAAACCTTGATTTAAAAACTATAAAAAAACTCAAAGATTTCTTGAATGAAATGCCAGATTATAAATTGTATTTTGAAGGTTTAAATGAAGTTGACTTTCAAGAAAAAGTGGTGAAGCAATTGTCGCAAGAAATGTTAGATAGTATTGGAGGAAGTATTACTTTGAATCAATTGATTGAAAAGTTACCTTCAATTTCCGCAATGGAAAAAAGCCCATTTCTAACCAATCTAGGATTATTAATACATGGCGTGTTAATTAATAAATCTTTGCCCTCTATCAATATGAAATTAGATAAAGAAACAGGAGACTTTGACTTCTCTATAAGTTTTAATAGTACCTCTAATTCCAAGTTTAAAGAAAAATTATTTGAATTTTATACAGCGTCATTTTCCTATTCGACAATGATAAATATCCCTATAATCTCAATCATAGAACAATTATTTGAAAATGAAAATCTTATTACCCATTGTTCAGATTATGGTTTTTTTAGTACTCAAGAAAGGCAATTGTTTGAAGCTATTCGAAATGATGAATGTGAAGAAATTAAGATAGTCAAGCATCAAAGTGGAGATTGCACAATTAACTTTTCTAACTCCAAATCTATTTCAGGTGAAGAGGCCAAAAAACTCCGAAGAATTTTAGGTTTAAAAAATTACGATCGAGTTGAGGTCATCTATAGAAATGAAAGTCATTTAGTAATTAAAAACACGAACAAAAAAGTTCTAAAAAAAGAATAATGTCCTAAGTACCCCTTAGCACCAAACCACCTAAAAGCACAAACAAGTACATCCTACTTCTTTTGGCTCATACAGGTAA
>CAZHVE010000107.1:0-4833 GCA_964535705.1 uncultured Flavobacterium sp. | reverse complement strand
TTCACCATAACAGAAAGTCGTTCCTGTTGCTGTTAAAACAACGGCTGTTGGCTCTCCAACAGATATTTCTGTCTTTGCCTTACATCCGTTAGCATCTATTACTGTAAGTGAGTACGTTCCTGCTGTAACATCTGATAAATCTTCAATTGTTGCTTGATTACTCCATGAATAAGAATATGGTGCTGTTCCTCCTGAAACAGTTGCGTCAACTGAACCGTTGCTTTCGCCGTAACAAGTAACATCTAATTTAGTGCTTGATGCTATAAGAAGTTCTGGCTCTACAACAGTTATTTCTGTCTTTGCCTTACATCCGTTAGCATCTGTTACCGTAAGTGAATAGGTTGCTGCTGCAACAGCTAATAAATCTTCAGTGGTTGCTCCATTATTCCATGAATAAGAATATTGTGCTGTTCCTCCTGAAACAGTTGCGCCAACTGAACCGTTGTTTTCGCCGTAACAAGTAACATCTAATTTAGTGCTTGATGCTTCAAGAAGAGTTGGCTGGGTTACTGTTACGTATACAGCACTAGAAGAACAATCTGATTCATTTCTAACTATTACAGAATAAGTCCCCGCTACAGCAGTGCTAAAACTAGACAGAGTATTATCCGTAACAGTAACGCCTTGAGGAACAGTCCAATCATAAGTATAGTTTCCGGCAGGATCTGGAATAGCTGTAATGTTTGTGCTTCCTCCAGCACAACTAATTTTAGTTGAATTTAGAGTCACTGTAGGCACATCTCCTAGAGTACTTCCTATGAAGTCATCTAATGAAGCCGTAATTGATTGAGATGATCTTGTTTCAAGCAAAACTGTTGAAGAACAAATAAAATTAGTATTACCTCCAATGGTGCCCAAATTTACAAAACCTTCATAAAATTCGTTTGTTTGATATTTCGCAGAAAGAAAATTCCATCCGGAAGGAACATCAGGGGTTTCATCATTATTTTCAGCTACAAAACTCTGAATATCTGTAGTTTCTAAATTACCATCGGTATTAGGAACAATTTCTGAACCACTACTAAGTGCTCCTCCACCAATCCATCGGTATACTTTTACAGTACCTAGACGGCCACCACCAGTAAAATCAGAAAGTACCAATAAATCCCCATGAGAGTGCGCAGGCATAAAATACCTTTGACCATTTACTTCTGTTGGAGCAGTAGCGTTTAAGTAAAACCAAAATCCAATTTGAGCATCCCCATTATTAGAGGTTCTGTCACCCGCAAATACTAAAAAGGTACCATCAACAGTTTGAACTGTACTATTTGCATCTACGTATTTAACCTGTTTGGCTATTGCAAAACCAGCATTAGCAATATCATTCTTGGCTTTAGTTTGCCCTATTGCCCATGTTAAATCAGCCGCAAAAAAGAAATCTTTGGAGCCTTCAGTAAATTGATTATCAACCACGCCATTCCCAAAAGGATCTTGAACGTGTTTAACACTAGGATTTGCTGACCAATCTGCCGTATTACCATCAATTGTGATGATTTGAGCGGATAAAAAATTGGAAAACAAAAAGAGCGCTAAAAGTAATATTAAACTGTTAAAACCGCTAAGAGAAGTCAAATTATTTGAGTTTGCTTCATTTGATTTTTCTTTTGAAAAATCAAACTTAAAACCACTATCAAAGACTAAATCTCTGCTAGTGAAAATGTTTGAAAAACCTGAAAAGGTATTTTTTTTCATACTGTTAAATGTTTAAAGAATTAGTTAATACCAAAAAAAGTAGAAATATTTTGTAGAATGGGGTTAATTCTAGCGTTTTATTCTGTTTGAATATTTATATCAAAGATGCGAATATAAATAGGTTGTCTTTATATATAATTTTTTTTAGAGAAACTATGCCAAAAAATCGTTTAAATACATTTTTTCTTGTAAATAAGTTGAAATTTCAATTTAAAATCATTTTCAGAACGTTTTTTCCTGCAATTTAGACTTCATTCAAAAATTGCCTCGTCTTGAAATAGTACCCAAAGTAAATTTACCTACACAAGTAGCTGTAAATAAATTACTTATAAAAAAAATTCAACACGCAAACAGCAAATAAACACTTTTTACTACAAATTATTTTATTTTGTGTATTTCGTCGGTTATTTTGTTAATTTTGTCGATAAAATGAGATGCCGATGTATATTTGGTAAAAATTTAACCTGCTAATTATCAACAACATGAAACGAATATTAACCACTGCTCTATTGGCAATGTGTAGTGTTTCTTTTGCCCAAAATGTAAATCCTTTATGGAAATTATCTAACAAAAACAGTGCTTCTAAAAGTAGCATCAAAACAGAGCTGCCTTTAAAACACTTGTTTGATTTAGATGCAATGGCTTTAAAAAGCACCTTAGCCGTGGCTCCAAAAAGGGAGATTAAAACTTCTTCCAATACAATTATTTCCCTGCCGAATGGTGACGGAAAATTGGAAAAATTCAGGGTGTATGAAAACTCCGTGATGGATCCGGCACTTGCTGCGAAATACCCTGAAATCAAATCGTATGTTGCTGTGGGCATTGATAACCCCGGTGCCAGAGCTTATTTCAGCAATTCTCCATTAGGATTCAAAGCAATGACATTTTATGCTGGCGAAGCAGCCGTTTTTATCGAACCGGTCACTGCTGATTTAAAAATCTATACAGCCTATAAAAAATCAGACAAGAAAACTACAGACACCTTTGAATGCAACACCATCGATCAGGTGGTTAAGAGCAATCAAAAAACAAAAACAACCAGTACAACGGCCCGATATGCTGCCGATGATGGCAAACTAAGAACTTTGAGACTGGCATTGGCCTGTACGGCAGAGTACACGGCTTACTTTGGCGGCTCTATAGCTTCGACTTTAGCGGCAATGAACAACACTGTTACCCGAATCAACGGGGTTTTTGAAAAAGATTTTGGCGTAAAACTGATACTGGTAGCCAATAACAATGCACTTATCTATACCAACCCTTTAACAGATCCTTATTCTGATGTTTCAACCAAATACAATTGGTGTTTAGAGAACAATTCAAATCTGACTTCAATCATAGGTACTTCAAATTTTGACATTGGTCATTTATTTGGGGCAGGACCCGCTAACTCTGGTGATGCAGGTGGTTTAGGTACCGTCTGTATGGATTTATCCAAAGGAAGGGGTTATACCTGTGCCCATTCAGGAAGTTACCAAGGGGATAGCTTTGACATCTCATATGTTGCCCATGAAATGGGACATCAACTGGGTGCCAATCATACGTTTACCTACAAAACTGAAACTGGAAATGGAGCTCAGATGGAACCCGGAAGTGGTTCCACCATCATGAGTTATGGAGGAATTACAATAAAAGACTATCAAAATCATAAAGACGCCTATTTTCATGCCAGCTCCATTCAAGAGGTTACGGACTGTATCAAAACAAAAAGCTGTCCTGTTGTAATTTCTACAGGTAATGCAGTTCCGATGGTCAATGCAGGGTTGGATTATAGCATCCCAAAAGGAACTCCTTTTATGTTGACCGGATCGGCCACAGATGCCAATACTGTAGATGTGCTGACTTATAGTTGGGAAGAAATGGATTTGGGAAATGCTATCACCACCGTACCAAATGCTACAAATACTACTGGTCCTCTTTTCAGATCCTATATTCCAAGTGCTTCTACTACAAGATATTTTCCTACGATGACAATTGTATTAGCCGGATTAACTACAACGCCAGGCTTATACATTCCTTCTGAAGTGCTTCCTGGAGTTACTAGAAACCTGAACTTTAGATTAACCGTTCGTGACAACAGGGCTGGAGGTTCAGCCAATAATACCGATGATATGATTGTTACTGTTGATGGAAGCTCAGGCCCTTTCGCCGTTGATTCTCAAAACAGCACCGCAACTTATGCTGCGGGTACCACACAATCCATCAACTGGGCTGTAGCAGGAACCAACGCCAATGGCGTGAACTGTGCTAGCGTGGATATTTTACTGTCTACAAATGGAGGAACAACGTTTCCAATCACCCTGCTTTCAGCGACTCCGAATAATGGTACTGCCAATGTAGTAATTCCAAATATCTCAGGAACAACCAACAGAATCATGGTTAAAGGAACGAATCAAATCTTCTTTGACGTTAACAACGCCAATTTCACCATTACCGGTTCAGGGCCTGCAGATACCACAGCTCCAACAGCTGCTACACTTTCTGCTTCGGGAACCACGACTTCAGGAACTAACTTGTCCTGGACTGCGGCTACGGATAACGTAGGAGTTAGCGGTTATGACGTATATCAAAATGGGGTATTGAAAACAACCACTGCTGCCACTTCATTGGCTGTATCTGGTTTATCCGCCTCTACTGGGTATAGTTTTTATGTAAGAGCTAAAGATGCTGCCGGGAACTTGTCTGCTAACAGCAACACCGTGAACGTGACTACTTCAGCTACGGCAGATACCACAGCTCCAACGACTGCTACACTTTCTGCTTCGGGAACCACCACTTCAGGCACCAACTTGTCTTGGACTGCGGCTACTGATAACGTAGGAGTTAGCGGTTATGACGTATATCAAAATGGTACTTTTAAAACCACCGTTACTGGCACTTCATTGGCTGTATCTGGTTTATCCACCTCCACTGGGTATAGTTTTTATGTAAAAGCTAAAGATGCTGCCGGGAACTTGTCTGCTAACAGCAACACCGTGAACGTGACTACTTCAGCTACTGCCGATACCACAGCTCCAACAACTGCTACACTTTCTGCTTCGGGAACCACGACTTCAGGAACTAACTTGTCCTGGACTGCGGCTACGGATAACGTAGGGGTTATCGGTTATGACGTATATCAAAATGGGGTATTGAAAACAA
>CAZHVE010000106.1:0-4880 GCA_964535705.1 uncultured Flavobacterium sp. | reverse complement strand
GTGAAATCTTGGAAAATATATTTTGCTTCGTGTAATGTAATTGCTTCCCCAATTCCCACGCTTATCATCCCTCCTATATTTGCTGCCTGTATCCCCGCTACCGAATCTTCAAATACAATTGAATTTTTTGGTTTTGCGCCTAATAATTTTGCTGCTGATAAAAAAACTTCTGGATCTGGTTTAGCATTCGTAACATCATTCCCATCCACAACAGCATCAAAATAAATTAGTGTTCCAGTTTTTTCAAGAATGGGTCTTGCATTTTTACTCGCTGAACCTAGTGCAATTAGTTGGTTTTTGTCTTTCAAAAATTGTAGAACAGACATAACTCCTGGAAGAATTTCACTCCCATCCATGTCGACGAGATAAGACAAATAATCCTCGTTTTTTTGAACGAGCCATTTGTTTTTGTCTTCTTGCGAAGCTGTTATTTTCCCTAATGCTAAAATGATGTCTAAAGAGCGAACCCGACTAACTCCTTTTAACAATTCATTATGTTCTTGCGTAAATTCAATCCCCAATTTGTTGGCAATTTTTCGCCAAGCTAAATAATGGTATTTTGCGGTGTCTACAATAACGCCGTCAAGGTCGAAAATAAATGCTTTTGTACTCATTGGTTCCAACAGATGCCAACTGTTTATAATTTTCCGTCTTTTATTTCATCTACAATTTCAGGATTCAATAGGGTAGTGGTGTCTCCAAAATTCGAATAATCACCTTCTGCAATTTTACGAAGAATGCGACGCATAATTTTACCCGAACGGGTTTTTGGCAAACCAGAAACAAATTGTATTTTATCTAATTTGGCAATTGGTCCTATGTGGTCAGCTACATGTTGATTAATTTCTTTGGCTAAGTTGTCTCTGTCACGAGATTCTCCAGATTCTTTTAGAATTACAAAACCATACAAAGCATTTCCTTTGATATCGTGTGTGAATCCTACAATGGCACTTTCTGCAACGGCTGGGTGTTCGTTGATAGCATCTTCAATTGGCGCTGTTCCTAGATTGTGTCCTGAAACAATTACTACATCATCAACACGACCTGTAATTCGGTAATATCCTACTTCGTCTCGCAAAGCACCATCTCCAGTGAAATATTTTCCAGGAAAAGCACTAAAATAAGTTTCTTTATAGCGTTGATGGTCTCCCCAAATGGTTCTAGCAATTCCGGGCCAAGGAAATTTAATGCACAAACTCCCAGTTACTTGATTTCCTTCGATTTCATTGCGTTTTTCATCCATCAAAACGGGCTGAACTCCCGGTAAAGGTAAAGAAGCATAGGTTGGTTTTGTAGGTGTTACGAATGCTAAAGGCGAAATCATAATTCCACCAGTTTCCGTTTGCCACCAAGTGTCTACAAGTGGACAACGTTTTCCACCAACGTGGTCATTGTACCAGTGCCAAGCTTCTTCGTTGATGGGTTCGCCAACTGATCCGATAACCTTTAAGGACTTCAACTTATATTTCTGAACATATTTTACATTTTCTTTTGCTAATGCACGAATGGCTGTTGGCGCAGTATAGAATTGGGTTATTTTGTGCTTTTCGATAGTTTGCCAAAAACGACTGAAATCTGGGTATGACGGAACTCCTTCAAATATAACTGTTGTAGCACCATTTAATAAAGGGCCATACAAAATATAAGAGTGCCCAGTTATCCAGCCAATATCGGCGGTACACCAAAAAACATCATTTTCTTCATAGTTGAAAACATTCTTAAAGGTGTAGGCTGAATAAACCATATAACCCGCTGTGGTGTGAACCATTCCTTTTGGCTTGCCTGTTGAGCCCGAAGTATAAAGAATAAACAAAGGATCTTCGGCATCCATAATTTCAGCAACATTGTTGTCAGAGGCTTCCTCTAGCAAGGGTTGCAACCACTGATCTCGACCTTGTTTCATGTCAATTGATGAATTTGTTCTTTTGGCTACTAAAACTTTAGTGACGCAAGGACAATTTTTTAAAGCATCATCAATAATTCCTTTTAAATCAATTGTTTTTTCGCCTCTATATCCTCCGTCTGCTGTGATTACCATTTTGCAATCACTGTCATTGATTCTTGCCGCCACTGCTGTGGCCGAAAAACCTGCAAAAACAACCGAATGTATAGCGCCAATTCTGGCACAAGCTAAAACAGAAACTGCTAATTCTGGAATCATTGGAAGATAAATACAAACTCTATCCCCTTTTTTAATGCCTTGTTCTCGCAATACATTGGCCATTTTTGAAACCCTTGCATGTAATTCGTTATAGGTAATGTGCTGTGCTTCTTCTTTTGGATCGTTGGGTTCAAAAATGATGGCTGTTTTATCGCCCCTTTTGGCTAGGTGTCTGTCGATACAGTTTTTAACAATATTTACTTTGGCGTCTACAAACCATTTTATACTAGCTTCGCCCATGTCGAATTCCATTACTTTTTCACATTCTTGATACCAAGTAAAGTTTTCAGAAGCTATTTTGCCCCAGAACTTTCTTGGCTCCCGAACGGATTTATTGTAGTGTTTAAAGTATTGTTCTAAATTCTCGATGGTATAATAACTCATAATTATTCTTGTTTTTGTATCTTTATTTTAACAATTTTGGATTTAATTTTTTTCTGCATTAGAGTAATTATAGTCTTTATGTAAATCACTTTTATAGTCGAAGTATTATTTTAAAATCATAAATTCTTTGTTGCAAAGTTAATTTATTAAGTATCAAATTAATCTACTTTACTTCTGATTTTTTTGATTTCTTCAATGTTTACAATACAGAGTGTATTAGATGCCATTAGTTTACACCAAAACAGTAAAAACAGGTTAATCTATTTTTAGTAAGGTGTTTAGAAAACATATTTATTTTAAATTATTTATTGATGAGTCCTATAATACGATGCTATTGATTGGTTTTCTCGTCATAATCGCCCATTAGTGCGTAATAACCAAAAGTTCCTAGTCCCAATACAATAAGTGGCGTAAGTACAAAAAGGATGATTATTCCAAAAACTAAATCATCTTGTTTTCCAGATGTAAATTTGGGCAAACCAAAAATGTATATACAAAAATAGGCTGCTGCGATAGCTAGTGCTATCCAAATCACTCCTAAAGCTCTTTTTATTTTATTCATATTTTATATTTTTAAATGTGAGCGTTTTTATCTTTATTTTTAATGTAAACCATTCCAATTACAAAACACACTGAGGCAATAATAATAGGGTACCAAAGGCCTTCTAAATAGAATTCCGGATTATTTGGAACCGTACCCGTACCTTTCGATTCCAATACTAAATAGGTAGAAATAGCGGGTAGTAAGCCACCAAATATTCCGTTTCCAATATGGTAAGGCAATGACATTGAAGTATATCTAATTTTTACTGGGAACATTTCTACTAAGAATGCCGCTATCGGACCGTAAACCATAGTCACAAATAGGAGTTGAACAAATATTAAAATTATTAGAGAAATTCTATCGCTAGAGTTAATGGTAATCGTTTTTTTGATGTCAACTTTAGGTATCCCGTTGTCATCCATTATTGCTTTTCCATCTTCAAAAGGAACTGTTTTTATTTCATGATATTTGGTTCCATCCGTATACTCTTTATTAGTAGTGTAAACAGAATCTGTGGAATTATTTTTACTTTCTTTTAAATCGGCAACCCATTTTGTATTAGCAATAATTTCTGTTTTGTTTGCTAAATCTGTCGTTTCATACATTGTTTTGTAAATAGGTCTATACAATAGAATGGCTAATAGCATCCCACCCATCATGATGTATTTCCTTCCTACTTTATCGCTCAACCAACCGAAAAAGATAAAAAATGGAGTTCCAAGTAACAACCCAATTCCTAATAAGGTATCTACCTGCGATGAATCTATAAACATTACCGTTTTCATAAAACTCATGGCATAGAATTGGCCTGTGTACCAAACAACACCTTGTCCCATTGTAGCTCCAAAGAGAGCAAGTAACACAAACTTCATGTTGTAATGATTTCCAAAACTTTCTTTTAATGGATTTGTACTTGTTTTACCCTCTGATTTTGCTTTTGCAAAGACAGGTGATTCATCCATATTTTTTCTTATTAAATAGGAAACACCTACCATTATAATTGAAACCCAGAAAGGAACTCTCCATCCCCATTCGTCAAATTGTTCAGAAGTTAGTAGGTTTCTTGTAGCTAAGATTACCATCAACGAAACGAATAAACCAACAGTAGCTGTAGTCTGAATCCAGGAAGTCCAATATCCTCTTTCTCCAACAGGAGCGTGTTCTGCCACATAAGTAGCTGCACCACCATACTCCCCACCCAAAGCCAAACCTTGAAGCATTCTTAAAATCAGCACTAATACCGGTGCCATAAAGCCAATGGTTTCGTAACTCGGTACGCAGCCAATCAAAAAGGTAGCGCCTCCCATTAACACTAGAGTAACCATAAAGGTATATTTTCTTCCAATTAAATCACCTAATCTTCCAAAGAAAAGCGCTCCAAAAGGGCGAACTACAAACCCAACTGCAAATGTGGCTAAGGTAGCTAAAAATGCTGCTGCAGGATTATCAGCTGGAAAAAACTTGGTTGAGATTACCACGGCTAAACTCCCAAATATATAGAAGTCATACCATTCGATCATAGTACCCATGGATGACGCGGAAATTACTTTCCAGATCCCTTTAGTCGATTTTTGTTTCATAAAATTATGTGTAATGTGTGGTTTTTTGGTTCATTAATTAAATGTGTAAGCGTATTAATTAGTGTGCGAAAGTTATGATTTTTTTCACATTAGTGGTTTTTTAATACTAAATAATCATCAATCGTACAATAATCGTAGAAATTATAAAACAAAAAACCCGTAATTCCTTGTTTATCAAGTATATTACGGATTTTTAAAGTGGTACCTCCAG
>CAZHVE010000105.1:1798-4931 GCA_964535705.1 uncultured Flavobacterium sp. | reverse complement strand
TAACCTTAAAGCACTATGGTTTAATAGGCCGAATAAACTACCACGGGGCAGAGCCCAAGAGGAATTAAAGCTTAAGAGATTAAAAAAGGCTTACTACTATTTTAAGTAATCCGTTGATGCCAGGTTGCTCCATTTGTGTTGAGAAAAAATTACCATCAGCGGTTGCAACACCCGGGTCGTACCAAGTTTTATTAAAGATATTTCGGATGTTTAAACTGGCAGTCACCCGCTTATCAAATAATTCTTTTGTTGTGAGAACAAAATTGGTGATAAAATAACCATCTACTTTCCCTAGAGGATTCGTTATAGGAACAGATCGATCTCCTACCCAGTTTTCTATTATACATACCGAAAAAAGGTTTTCAATATGAAATACAACCCCTGCATTGCCTTTAAATTTCGAAATGTTCTGAACATTAGTCTTTATAACTCCATCGCTTTGCGTACTTTCAAGATAGGTGAAATTTAAAAATCCTGAAATATACTCTTTAGGGAAAACATCTATTTTAGCTTCTAATCCTCTAGCCATAGATTTTCCAGCATTTTGAATTTGAAAGCGTCCATTTGCTATGGAAGCGAGGGTAATAATATCGGTCAGGTCATTTTGAAAGAGATTCGTTTGTAATACAAGCATGGGAATTGGAGTATAAATGATGTTCAATTCATAGGTGTTTATCTTCTCCGGTTTTAAATCTGGATTAGGGTCTCTAATTGCTGTACTTCTGAATAATTCAAAGTTCGTGGGCGCACGGAAGGCACTTCCGTAAAGCAATTTTAGGGTTAACTGATCTGTGGGTTGATTCACAATACCCAAACGTGGGTTTGTCGTGCTGCCATAAACACTGTTTTTGTCATGCCTTACACCCAAGGTAAAGTTGGTCATTTTCAAAAATTTAGTATTCAGAGCATATTGGGCAAACATTCCAACATTCGTCTGAATATTAAATTGCCTTGGTTTAAATGTTGCAAAAATATTGGAGATTGGGATGAAGTCAATAGTCTCTGTGCGTGTATCTTGGTTTATGCCTCTAGAATTCAATTCTAGATTGTCTTGAAAGATCTGAATTCCTGCGGAAAGTTGATGTTGTTTTGAAGGGGTATAACGTGTGGTTATTTCGCCGGCAATGCGATTAGAATAATGGGCAAAGATATTTCTATTCACTTTGGATCCATCGGGGGTTGTAAAATAAGCATACGACTTTTCTGATAATCCCGTTTCTCGAAATTGAATTCTCGAAAAAACGGAAAAATTGGGTTTAGGGGTAAATTCACTTTGAATAAAGGAGGTTCTGAAATAGGTTTGATACAAACTGGGTTTTTCCCCGCGTATATCTTGGGGTAAAATACCAAAATTTCCTATATTTAAATGACCTTGGGAAGGGATGTTAAGAAGTTGCGTGGGACTGTTTAACGTAATGCCTGAACTTCCTGGTGTTTCAAAAATTCTACACCCTACCGTAGTTGTAAAGTGATTATAAATATAGGTCAATTGACTATTAAACGACCAAACCTTATCAAGATAAGCTCCAGTGAAATTAGGGTGTCTATTACTATATTTAGGACCGTCTGAACTCAGCAAAGTACCAGAAATAACAAAGTCGAAGTTGGATTTATTTATACCCAGCATTACTTTATCGAAGGAGGTGTTGTAACTCCCAAATCCTTTTTGATACTGTAATCCATTGACCTGCTCCCCTTTTTTGGTTATTATTTGAATCACTGTATTAAAAGCATTGGCACCATATAAAGCGGAGCCAGGGCCAGAAATGATTTCTATTCTATCCACATTGTGAAGACTATAAGCTGGGCCACCCATTTCAGGAGCGCCAAGAATACTATTTTCAACGACCCCGTCTATGATTAGCATAACACGATTGTTTGAAACAGTATAGCCCCCCCTGAAGGTCCTGATGTTAGAGAATCCTTCGAATTGATGTATAACATCAAATCCAGGAATATCCCGGAGCGCATCGTCAAGGTCTTCATACCCTCTTTCTAGTATTTGACGTGAAGTGATGACCTGGATTGTAGAGGGTGCTTCTGATGTTTTTTGTTCAAAGCGAGTAGCAGTGATAACGATTAAGTTCATCAATTCTTCTAACGGCAACTCCTTTAGAGAACCCATTTTTATAATGGAATCATTTTGAGCTTGTAAACAAAAAGAGGATATCATAAGAAGAAAAGTGGAAACAAAAATTGTAACTCTTTTTGCCCTACCATTTACTTTCAGCGGTATGATTTTAGGGTCGTTTATTTCCAATGAGATTGTGGGAATTGGGGAACCTGCTTTCGGTGTGTTTTTTAGTTTTAAATCCATTTTAAGTGTTTTTAGATTATAGTATTAATCCGTTGGGTGCAATTGTATTTCATGCCTAATTTATTGTAATTGGTCACACTGACCCGAAACTTCGGGAGTACGAAGTGTCTCTTTTTTTTGTCTTCGATAAGCTCAGACTGACATTTAATTTCTAATTGGGTGTAATTTTAACTCTGAAAGTTAATTACTTGACACCATTTATTAATTACACCCAACGGGTTTTTATTACACTTTTTCTACTACAAAATAGTACTGTAACTCCATTTATCTATTTTGAGAATAGGTTTAAGTTGCATGGAATAAAAAAAATTAATCGAGGGGGACTTTGTGCGTCTGTTTCATTTGCAGTCGTTAGATTATTTAAAAACTGAAAACTGTAACGAAACATATATAAATATACAAAAAAAAATAAAATTAAAGTTGTTTGTAAAATAAATAGTTGTCTTTTTTTGCTCTGAATTGCAGTGTTTTATTTTCTTTTGAAAAAAATTTAAAAAAAATGTTTTCTTTAAACCTTTTTTAGGAATCATATTCTAACAAGATATTTCAAAAATCAATTTTTATGGTAAAATTATTATTTCCATTTACAATGAATTGGGGCAATTAGTTACCCAATTATTGTCAGGGATCTTGGTTAGTTCTGGACAATTTCAAGTCATTTGGAATGGAAAAAATAATAATGGTTCAGGTGTCCCAAATGGAATGTGTCTTTATAAAATAAAGATGGAATCAGGCGCAATAGAATCAGGAAAGATGATTTTAAAACGTTAAGTTTATAAAAAATTAAATTGTCCGCGTCTGCTGTTTAGAAGCCAA
>CAZHVE010000105.1:0-1698 GCA_964535705.1 uncultured Flavobacterium sp. | reverse complement strand
AATGAAAAATGAAAAAAATAACCCTTTTATTAATTTGCTTTTTTGCCCATTTTGCCTTCTCGCATACCATCAATTATAACAAAATTGGGTTGCGGCATTGGTCCATTCAAAAAGAACATAAATGTATTGATGGAACATTTATGATGTTTAAAAACGGCACTGTTTTTATTGAAGAGGCCAATAATACCATTTTAAAATTTCCCTTAACGGATTTATCAAAGGATGATCAGTCATTTGTAATGAAAAAAGAAGAAAGGGTTAAAAATTTAAATGCCATTTCACCACAAAAACAAGTTGGAATTCAAAGCATTTTCGATTATAAATTTTGGATAATTCTATTTTCGTTACTGGCTTTTGGATATTATATGTATTCCCTTACCGACAGAAAAAAGTTAAACTATTTGTACCCCGTTTTGTTTCTTGTAGTACTAATGTCGTTGTATAGTTTTACTAAAAAAGCACTTTCTATAACAGATCCATTATTTTTGAAATCTGCTTTTGATCAGTTTTCAACAACGGTTAGCACCACTTATGATGCAAATTATTTCTATGTAAATTCAACGGGAATTCCAAATCATACGATGATGGTTGGAATTTCAAGCACGGGATGGCAACAGCAAGTACCAACATCAAAATGTTATATAAATAATAGTCATTGGACCATTCCATTGAATCCTGTTATAGCAGCAACTCCTGTACCGGTTTCTAACGCTCATTTTTTGAAAGGAGCTATCGCAATGGCAATTAATGGTGTTCCAATTTTTAATTATCATACCAATACTGGTGTTGACAGTTTTCTTGACGGACAGCTCGATACTTATGGCGGACATTGTGGGAGAGGTGACGATTATCATTATCACATTGCGCCTTTGCATTTGATAGCATTAGGGCAAGCATCTGTAACATTGCCAATTGCTTTTGGGCTGGATGGTTTTGCAGTTTATGGAAGTTTAGAGCCTGATGGTAGCGCAATGGCAACATTAGATGCCAATCACGGTCATTACGGAACCAATGGAGTGTACCATTATCATGGTACAGCAACGGCTCCCTATATGATTGGAAATATGGTAGGAGTTGTAACTGAAGATGCTAATAAGCAAATTATTCCCCAACCTCAAGGAAGCCCAATTAGAACTGAAAATTGGACCCCTTTATCAGGAGCATTAATCACTTCGTGTGTTGCTAATGCAAATAATGGATACAATACCACATATACGTTGAGTGGAGTTTCTGGTTATGCAACAAATTATACAGCAACTCAAGCCGGAATTTATACTTTTCAATATGTAACGCCTTCGGGAACAACGTCAACTAATTATTCAGGGTCAGCGCTATGTTTCGTTCCAAATTTGTTTGCAGAAAATTTTATTTCAATAGAAAAAAACATCACTATTTTTCCAAATCCTGCTACTGATATTTTACAAATAAATATAGGAAACGCATTTTTAGAAAACGATGTTCAAACTATTTCTATTTATGATTTAAAGGGAAGTCTAGTATCTAAAACGATGAAGTTTTCTCCCATTTTAAACATCAAAAATATTTCAAACGGAACGTACTTAGTGAAAATTCAGTTTTCTAATTCAATGGTAAGTAAGAAACTAATTGTAAAATAAGTATGAAAAAAACACTAATTTTAGTTGTCATTATAATAAATTCTACTTTGTTTTTTGGACAAAGTGTTTCTAAAACAATACA
>CAZHVE010000104.1:0-5245 GCA_964535705.1 uncultured Flavobacterium sp. | reverse complement strand
TCCTTAACATTGGGATTCAAATGTACTGGATAAACAATAACAACATCGTCTCTTTCAGAGATATTTAATAGTGCTTCGCAGAGATTTTGCAAACCCTCACCAAAGTTCTCTCTGCGATGTCCTGTTACCAAAACTAATTTTTTATTGGTTGGAATTTTATTTTTTAATGCTGTAATTTCTGGATGCAAAAAGTTAGGCTTTTCAATTTTATTTATAGTCCAAAACAAGGCATCGATTACTGTATTTCCTGTTTCAACAATTGTGTTTTGTGGAATTCTTTCGTTTACTAAATTTTGAGTAGCAGCTTTAGTTGGTGCAAAATGAATATCTGCTATTCTGCTGGTGATTTGACGGTTGATTTCTTCTGGAAACGGAGCTTGCTTATTGTAAGTTCGTAATCCTGCTTCAATATGCCCTACTTTTATCCCCAAATGAAAAGCAGCCAAAGCTACCATTGATGAGGTTGTGGTATCGCCGTGAACTAAAACTAAATCAGGTTTTACATCAAGAAGCACTGTGTTAATTTTAGACAAAATGACTGCACTTAATTCATTTAAGGTTTGATTGGGCTGCATTAAGTTTAAATCATAGTCGGGAATAATTTCGAAAAAATCCAAGACTTGATCGAGCATTTCTCGATGTTGCGCCGTGACACATACTTTAACATCTACATTGTCAAACTGAGCTTGTCGAAGTTTATGATACAGCGGTGCCATTTTTATAGCTTCGGGTCGTGTGCCGAAACAGAGGAGGATTTTGTTATGGGATTTCATTCAGGTTTCTAATAAAAACGATGCAATTTAGTTAATTATCTTTTTTCAATCCAAAGATTTCCTCCCGCACAATTATAGCATAATGGCATCTCTTCGAAAACTTCTTTATGGTGTTTGTGCAAATATTCTGAAAACAATTTGATTTGAAACTTTTCATTATACATTAGGAATGCTTTTAAAATATAATCTTCGTTCCAGTTAATCCCTTGAAAAACCCATTCTTTTGGGTATTCGAAAGGGTAAAAAACATCATGAAAATGAATTAATACTCCTTTTTTTAAAACTGGTAAAATTTCAAACAAAATATAATTTACGTCGCTTCCAGTTTTTGAAACATGTGTGCTGTCAACAAACAAAATATCTCCAGCTTCGAGTTTTTCAAAAACAGCCAATGGTATGAGTTGTACATCACTTTCGATTACCGTACTTTGATTTTTGTCATCCTCCTTCATTAAAGAATACAAACGCTCTGGGTAAGGCTCGATAAATGTTAAATCAATTTGATTGTTAAAAAACAGTTCATTGGTGTCTAACATTACCATCGAAGAATATCCTGAACCTATTTCTATTATTCGTTTTGGCTTAAAATGTCTTATTATTGAATAGAGTATAATTCCATCAGTATAAGAATAATATCCATTTTTAAATTGAAATCTAATATTGAGTTGCTTCTCTGATTTGAAAGGCATCTCTGCATAGAATTTTGTGAATTGGAAAATAAGTTTTTTTTGGTCTTCAGTTTTTAAATCAATTCCTGAAATTCCAACTACTTCTCTTTTTTTCCAAATTTCAACTTCTCTTTTTTTTACATCTTCTATTGAAAAGACAGGCGAATAGTAATGTCCATTAGGGTAACAACAGTTTATACTTTGTTTGTATAGTGTTTTTACGTAAGGTAGTTTATTTAAAATCTCTTTAATTTTCCCTTTAAAATATTTCTCACTTTTTATGATAGTTCCAGTTTCCACTCTAAATTTTTTATCGATTAAAGAAAATCGTAATTAAACCTCTAATATACACCATGATGCAAGCCCTATAGCCATTTTGAAGTTTAAAATACAAAGCTTTACTTTTCAAATATAGCAATTTAAATTTTAGGCTTTTTATGCTTTCTAAAGCAGAACCTTGACCTATATGCACAATATTTGCTTGAGGCAATACCATTACTTTAGAGTTGGGAAGTTTCATGCCGATTCTCATAGTTAATTCTGTTTCCTCGAAATACATGAAAAAACTTTTATGAAACCCACCAACTTCTTTTATAACTTGGCTTCGCACAAAGAAATTAGCACCTGAAACATAATCAACTAAATAGGGATCAGAATCATCTATCAGTATTGGATTTAAAGTTTCGTTATCATAAAATTCTTTTTTATAGAAATGCCTCCAAAATGAACCTCTAACAAACAACTTAAAATTAGGAAAATAACTCGACGAAACACTCCAGTCTCCATTTGGTTTATACAAATGCCCACCGACAACTGCAACATCTGAGTTTTCGGCCTTCTCCATATAGTCAAAAAATAATTCTATGGCATTATTAAGGAGATAGGTATCGGTATTTAATAAAAAATAATACTTCCCTTTTGCCACTTCCATGCCCAAATTATTAGCTCTACCAAAACCAATATTTTTAGCACTTTTTATAACATGAACCTCTGGAAAAATTTTTATGATTTCAATAATAGAATCATCTTTCGAATCATTATCAACCACTATAATTTCGAAACTTATTTTTGAAGTAAACTTATAAACAGAGTCAATTGCTGCTAACGTTAATTCACACGTATTATAGTTTACTAATATTACACTTACATCCATATATGTTATAAAACAAATTGTGTTTATTGATAAAATTAATTAGTTCGACCTAAACAATTTTTCAAAAACGTTCCGAAAAATGTAAAATGAAATTTAGAATAAGGATGCATAATTACCAACTTTTTCCATATATTAAAAGCCTTTGTATTGTTATTAAACTGTAAACATCGGTTAATAAAACGAATCGAATTGGCTACTTCAAATTTTTTATTTGTAGTGAACGTGGTGCAACTTAATGGCAACATAGCTTTATATAAATCATGAATTTTATAGGCCGATTCCACCCAAGAATCATTTATGGTTCCTGTAGAAAAATGTTCTATAGTTATCGCATCAGTGACCATTATCTTATAGCCGTTTTTAATACATTCAAACGAAAGGTTCAAATCATAATTGTGAAAACCCTTCATTTCTGGATTAAAAGTAATTTTCGTGTCTTTTCGTAACGCCATAAAAACACCATCAATTGTGACTACTTCCTGTAATGAATTGTTTTCAAAACCAAAGCTTTGGGTTGCCATTGTACCATCGTTAAAATGTTGAATGATGTGCATTGCCATTTGATCTTTTGGAGTATGCCACCAAGCAGAAGGGGTTTTGGTTTTAAATTTGGCTCCGGCAACACCTATTAATCCAGTTTCTTTCTCTTTTTTAAAGATGTCAATTATTATATTTCCCCAACCTGGAGTATGAAAAAGTATGTCATCATGAAGGAAACATAAATACTCGTTTGTACTTTTTTGAATCCCTAAATTGTACGCCTCAAAAATAGAATATTGGTTTTGAGAATTATCGATTACCACTAACTCATACGCACAACCTATAGTGTTTTTTATGTTCTGAAATAAGTCGTCAGAAATGTCTTGAGTGCGGGAACAAATTAGAATGGATATCATTGTTTAATTCCTAAAATTATTTGATGATAGGGTTTTACAAAAGTCGTGTTTATGGTTTTAACATTATAATGTGCATAGATATTTTGCAATAATTTAAAATTAAAAATATGATGGTGCAAACACCTGTTGTGGTAATTATTCAAAGATCTTTCTTTAAATTGTGCTTTGTTTCCTGCAGGTAAATCCCGTTTTAAATCATGAAGTTCTAATATCTCGTTGAGATGAGTCAAATCAGTTTCATCAATGTTGTTTTCTAAATCACGAAGCAAATGCTCAAAAGTTGTTATCGGACGATTGTGGTCAAAAATAGCACTTTTATAAGGCAAAATTAGCAAAATAACACCTCCTTTTTTAAGCACACGCAACCATTCCTCAACTGTTTTTAGCGCGTTTGAGCAATGCTCTAAACAATGGCTGGCAACAAGAAAATTATAGGTTTCATTAAGTATCGATTCTAGGTTGCTGGCTTCGCAAATGTATTGACGCCCTTTTTTATCTTTGTAATAATTAAAATTATCTCCCTCAAAAATGTTTCCTTCCCAAACGGTCTGCGTACTAAAATTACATCCGTCTAAACTTTCAACAACGGGATAAATTGGGATTTCTTTAGAAAAAATAGCACTTGGCCCACCTATTTCGATTCCATTTTTTCCTGAAAAATAGTTCAAATACAAATCAATATTTTTGACTGTTGTATTTTTTTCTGGAAAAATTTTATTTAAAAAAAGTGATTGAATTCCATACCATCCTTTGGATTTATAGGTTTTTAATATTGTTTTTGATATTTTCATATAACTATCTCATATCTCTTTTTTCTGAAACTCGCGCAGATTGCTCAATAGTAGAATATACATAATAATTACTTTCTGAAAACTCTACCTTTTAAAAATCTTTTTAAAATCCTTAAAGGTTTCAATAGTTTAGACCCCATTTTATAATCGATTGTATGCTTAAGTTTATAAATTTCCACTTTTGCGGCATCATCAGTTATTAAAAAACGATCAATTAAAACCTCATAATGATTTATATATAAATCCTTATGTTTTAAATAAATATATTTCTTAACCTCAATATCTTTTAGTTTCACAAATGAGCTTCTTGAAGCTAAATGTTGTCTGTAATAAAATAAAGCTTCTTCAATAATATGTACTTCCCATCCAAGTTTGCAAACTCTTATGTAAAACTCCCAATCTTCATAACCGTTTTCAGGATTTTCATCGTATCCATCTACTTGGTCCCAACAGGTTTTACGGAATAATGATGTCCCAATTGCTGCATTATGAAACAAAAAATCAGTAACAGATTTGGCTGTTAATTTATATACATTGAATTGTTTATCTCCAATAAAATATGTACCCCAGCTGCTTACTATACCAACATTGCGATTTTTTAACAGAACGGTTATTGCTTTTTCGAGAAAAGTAACCTCATATCTATCATCGGCGTCCAAAGTTAATATAAATTCTCCTTTGCCATTTTTAATTCCAAGATTACGAGCACTACTCACACCTCCATTTTCTTTGTACAAATAAATAAAACGAGAATCTTTTGCTATCCATTTTCTTGCTACTTCTGCTGTATTGTCTGGACTGCCATCATTAACAATAAAACATTCCCAATCCGTATGCGTCTGCTTCAATAGAGATTGCAAGGCTTCGTCCAAATATTGGGCTTGGTTGTTGCAAGGAACGATGATGGAGACTAAATGCTTTTTCATTTTTAAAATATTATTCCTCTAATTTTTTATTATTCTGG
>CAZHVE010000103.1:0-5319 GCA_964535705.1 uncultured Flavobacterium sp. | reverse complement strand
TTGTATATTAGTTTTATTTGTTTCTTATATTTCAAATAACCATAGACAATCCTTATTTCCTAAAAAAGAAATAATAAGTGTTACTAAAATAAAAAAGGTTATTGGACATTTTAATGTTGTGTTTCATAAATTCTTTGCGAATGTATAAATAATTTTCAGTTAACCAAAAAAAAAACGACCTATTTATCAAACAAAAAAAGGATTCCTTGCCAAATATTGTTTTTTTGAGCGAATAAATAGGATAAAAATGGTATTTGATTTATTCTTTAAGAGATAAATAGTTGCCTAAATTCCACAAAACAATAAATCGAGCCATTTTCTGTTTACTTTTGCAACAAATAAAAAGCGATGTCAATAGAAGTAAACAACATATCGAAAAGTTATGGTGCTCAAAAAGCACTAGAAAACATTTCGTTTTCTATCAAAAAAGGAGAAATCGTTGGTTTTTTGGGTCCAAATGGTGCTGGAAAATCCACTTTGATGAAAATATTGACCACTTATATTGCTGCAGATGAAGGTTCAGCATCGGTAAATGGATTTGATGTCAACTCCCAATCCAAAGCAGTGCAACAATCTATTGGTTATTTACCGGAACATAATCCCTTATACTTGGATTTGTACGTACGGGAATATTTGGCTTTCAATGCCGATGTTTATAAAATTACCAAATCCCGAATCGAGGAAGTGATTCAATTGACTGGTTTATCCACTGAAAGTCATAAAAAAATTGGGCAATTATCCAAAGGGTATCGCCAACGCGTGGGATTAGCCACTGCTTTATTACACAATCCCGATGTTTTAATTTTAGACGAACCCACAACAGGATTGGATCCAAACCAATTGGTTGAAATTCGTAATGTGATCAAAAACGTGGGGAAGGACAAAACCGTTTTCCTTTCGACACATATTATGCAGGAAGTAGAAGCGATTTGCGATCGCGTCATTATCATCAATAACGGCAAAATTGTTGCCGACAAGAAACTGGACAACTTAATTTCTACTGAAAAAGAGCAAGTTATCGAAGTGGAATTTGACTATAAAGTCGAAGAGCAATTGATTGCCAAAATAAAAAATCTGACTTCCTTCAAGAACACCCACGATATGATATGGGAATTGACTTTCAACGCCGATAAAGATATGCGTCCGGCTGTTTTTGATTTTGCCAATGCCAATGGATTGAAAACACTACAACTCAATCAGAAAAATAAAAATTTAGAAGCGGTTTTTAGGGAGATTACCAAAAAATAGTATACAGTCCCGAAAGTTTTAGGAGCAGATTAAAAAACCTTTTATCTAGGTAAATTTTTATGGTTAAACGATTTGTTTATTTGCTTATTTACGTTTTTTATTTTTAATAGCTCTCCTAATTAAAACTATGATAATCGTTAACCATCCTATCGGAAATGGAAGTATCAATAAACCCCACCACCAAGATAATGTTGATGTTCCTCCAAATCCACCAAGTGAGGAGAAATAAAACAGAAAAGCCACTCCAACCACAATCATAATTAGTGATACCGTGAAAATTTTCGAATGTCTATCACTCGTTACATAAGCTGATAAGGCCAAGAGTGCACTGCCAAACATTATTACAACAGACCCTTCCAAAGGATCGACGACACCAATTATCAAGGCGATTACGCCGATAATGTAGATAATGCTAGTCCATTTTACTTTATTTTTCATTTATTTTGATTTTAAGATGGATGGCTCTCGAAAAATAACCATTTGACTTACATAAAGATATAGAAAAACAAAATAAAGTTCATTAATTGGGGTGGGAATATCCATTTTGCAAATACAAAATAATAAAAACTTGTAGCTATTAGGAATAAAAAAACCTCACAAGTTTTTAAGTCCTATAAGGTCTGATTAAAACAGAACTGTTTTAAATCCCTAAAAAACTTGACTCGCTATTTGCTGTATATTGTCTGATTTCCCCATGGAGTAATAATGCACACAAGGCACTCCAAACTCTATGAGTTCTTTGGATTGTTGCACCGCAAAATCCACTCCTATTTGACGAACAGCTGCATTATCTTTGGCTTGTTCAATAGAATGAATCAAATCCTGAGGCATATCCAACCAAAAAACTTGGGGTAATAATTGTAAATGACGTTTTACGGCAACAGGCTTAATTCCGGGTATAATGGGTACCGTAATTCCGATTGCACGAGCAGCTTCGACAAATTTGAAATAACGTTGATTGTCGAAAAACATTTGCGTTACTATGTAATCTGCACCAGCCTCTACTTTTTCTTTTAGGCGTTTTAAATCCGCTTCTAAACTTGGTGCCTCAATATGTTTTTCTGGATAACCTGAAACACCGATACAAAAATCAGGGGCGTTTTCCATGGGTAATGTATCGTGTAAAAATTGACCCGAATTCATGGCTTTGATTTGTTTGACCAATTCTACAGCATAAGCATGACCCCCTTTGGTAGGTTCAAAATATTTCTCCCCTTTCATGGGGTCGCCACGAAGGGCCACCAAATTGTCTATTCCTAAATAATGACAGTCTACTAATACATATTCCGTTTCTTCTTTGGTAAAACCACCACAAAGCACGTGCGGAATTGCATCTACACCATATTTGTGTTGGATTGAGGCACAAATCCCAACAGTCCCAGGGCGCATACGCGTAATGCGACGATCAAAAAGTCCATCTTTTTCAATATAAACATATTCTTCTCTTGAAGTAGTTACATCGATAAATGGTGGTTTGAATTCCATCAAGGGATCAATATTCGCATACAAATCTTTAATGTTACTTCCTTTTTGAGGCGGAACAATTTCAAAAGAAAATAAGGGTTTCCCTTTGGCGTCTTCTATATGTTGTGTTACTTTCATTTTATTAGAGTTGACTGTTGATAGTTGATAGTTGACAGGTATGAACCTAACAACTAATTGCCACTAACTAAATTTTATTTTTATAATAGTTTATAAACCCATTTATTAATTTTTTGCAAATTTGAATCTGTTCAAAAGCAACATTAAAACTATTAATATCAATATATTTTTGATCCAAAGCCAAATAATATTGCGTTTCTAATTCATATAAAGAGCCTCTTGAAATATGCAAAAAGCGCAATGTGTCTTTAGATGTTTGACGACCACAGCCTTCCGCAATGTTTGAAGGTATTGAAATAACAGCTCTTCGCATTTGATTTGTCAAACCAAAAAGTTCCTCTTTTGGGAATAATTTAGATGAATCATACAATAAATTGACTAGTTTTCTAGCTTCTATCCAAACTTCTAATTTATTGTACTCCATATTTTTAGTTTATAGTTCACAGTTGTTGGTTGACAGGAAAAACTTGTTTATGATTGGAAAAATCCAACAACCAACAACTGTCAACCAACAACAAAAACCTAATCTGCTATATTTGGGCTCAACCATTTTGTAGCCTTATCTGTCGAAATACTTCTTCTTTTGGCGTAATCAATTACTTGGTCTTCTTTTATTTTTCCAAGTCCAAAATATTTGCTTTCCGGATTTCCAAAATAATATCCAGATACCGATGAAGCCGGCCACATGGCCATACTTTCGGTCAAAGTTACACCAATTTCTTGTTCTACATTCAGCAATTTCCAAATCGTTGGTTTTTCTAAATGGTCGGGACAAGCTGGATATCCTGGTGCTGGTCGAATTCCCTCATAAATTTCCTCTATCATCGCCTCGGTACTTAAATTTTCGTGAGCGGCATACCCCCAAATCTCCTTACGTATTTTTTCGTGCAAATATTCGGCGAATGCCTCCGCAAATCGGTCCGCCAATGCTTTCACCATAATCGAATTGTAATCATCCAAATCCTTTTCAAATTCGGCTGCCCATTCGTCAACTCCAAAACCGGTAGTGACACAAAACGCACCCATATAATCCGTTTTTCCACTGTCTTTAGGAGCAATAAAATCGGCCAAAGCAATATTTGGAGCTCCTTTTGTCTTTTGGGATTGTTGACGCAAAGTTAAAAAAGTTATTGGTTGTTCGTTGTTGGTTGTTGGTTGAATGAGAATGTCATCATCGTTGATTTGATTAGCAGGGAAAATTCCGTAAATTCCTTTGGCGGTTAGTTTCCTTTCTTTCAAAATAACTTTCAACATCGCTTGCGCATCGGCAAAAACAGAAGTGGCTTGTTCGCCAACAACGGCATCCGTCAAAATCGCAGGATATTTTCCGAACAATTCCCACGTTCTAAAAAACGGAGTCCAGTCAATATATGGAACCAAAACATCCAAACCAACCTCAATGACTTGTTTGCCGATAACATTTGGTTTTACAGGATTGAAATTGGCCCAATCCAATTGTAATTTGTTTTTACGGGCTTGCTCAATAGTCAAGAAATTCTTGTCTCGAGACCGATTCAAAAATGCTTCTCTAAAAGCATCATAGTCCGTCCGAACTGCGCTAGTATACTTTTCTTTATTATCATCCAACAAATTTCCAGCTACCGTAACTGCTCTCGAAGCATCGTTTACGTGAATCACGGTTTGTCTATATTGCGGCGCAATTTTCACGGCAGTGTGTGCACGAGAAGTGGTTGCTCCTCCAATCATAACTGGAATTTTCATTCCTTTTTTATCCAATTCCTTGGCGAGATACACCATTTCGTCTAGCGAAGGGGTAATTAATCCGCTTAATCCTATAATATCAACTTCGTGCTCTATGGCCGCAGCAATAATTTTTTCTGGCGGAACCATTACTCCAAGGTCAATGATTTCATAGTTATTACAAGCCAAAACCACCGAAACAATATTTTTACCTATATCGTGTACATCGCCTTTTACGGTTGCCATCAAGATTTTTCCGTTCCCTTGCTTGTCGCCAACTTGTTTGGAGGCTTCAATAAAAGGAAGAAGATACGCCACAGCTTTTTTCATAACCCGAGCCGATTTTACCACTTGAGGCAAAAACATTTTACCAGAACCAAATAAATCGCCTACGACATTCATCCCTGTCATCAAGTTAATTTCGATAACTTCTATAGGCTTGGCGGCAGCTTGTCTTGCTTCTTCAACATCTATTTCAACAAAAGCATCTATTCCTTTTACCAACGAATGTGTAATTCGTTCTTGAACCGTTCCCGAACGCCATTCTTGAACTGCTTTCTCGTTACTTTTGAGATCACCTTTTACATTTTCGGCGAAGTCCAACAACCTTTCGGTGGCATCATCACGGCGGTTAAGAATTACATCTTCCACGTGTTCTAACAAATCTTTTGGGATTTCATCGTAAATAGAAAGCATTTCCGGATTTACAATCCCCATCGTCATTCCGTTTTGGATAGCGTGGTACAAGAAAACCGAGTGCATCGCTTC
>CAZHVE010000102.1:0-5441 GCA_964535705.1 uncultured Flavobacterium sp. | reverse complement strand
TTACTAAATACTTTCAACTTCCTTACCATAATTTTCTAATTTTTAGTTTGTTATTTATAATTTTAAATTATATAAAAGTTTTGTCTGGTTTTTGGTAAGCAGCATACTAAAGTTTTAATCACGGAAAAGTTTATATAGAACCTATGCAGTTTTTCACTGAACCCAATATTTTAGATTGTTTTGTATATCTAAATGATATAATATGAATAAGCTATAATGTTGCCATAATTAAATAACCCTCTAAAAATAATTTTTAAAGGGTTGTTTAATTTAAATGTTGTGTTCTGTTAGTTTGAATAAAGTTATAAGGCAGTAATGATAAATTCACTACGTCTATTTGCCTGATGTTGCTCTTCTGTACAATTTGATTTATTTGAAGGTTCACAACCACAATCGTTTATTAATTGAGATTCTCCATATCCCTTGCCGGTAAGTCTGGATACAGAAATTCCTTTTGTCACTAACCAAGCAATTGTCGATTTAGCTCTTCTGTCGGACAATTCTAGATTGTATTTAACAGTTTGTCTACAATCAGTATGTGAACGAATATCTATTCTCATGGTTGGATACTGGTTCATTACGTCCAATATCTTTTCTAAATCTAGTTCAGCTTCTTTACCGATAAAATGTTTGTCTAAGTCAAAGTAAATCATTTTGATACCAAAACATTTCCCTAAGTCATCGCCAATGGTAACAATACATCCCTTTTTTTCTAATGCAAAAGGCAAATCTGTTTTACCAGTTTCTTTAATAATTGTAATATTTTGTTCTTTGGTTGTATAATCTGATTTTTCAGCCCTAACATTATATGTTTTGCCACATTCGACGCTGAAAGCATAACGACCCTCTTTGTCAGAAGTTGTGTTTCCAATAAGATTAAATTTACTATCATAAAGGCTTAATTTGGCATCACCAAGTATTTGTCTAGTTTCTTGATCTGTAATAATTCCTGATAATTCTTGCTCACAAATTAATTTTTTTGTTTCAAGAAATTTGTAGAGGTCATCATATCCTTGCCCCCCGTTTCTATTAGAAGTTAAAAAACCTCTCCTAGATTTAGTATCTATAAAATAAGCAAAATCATCTTTTGGAGAATTGGCGTCAGCTCCCACATTTTGAACTTTGTCAAAAGTTCCATCAGGATTTATTTTGGATACAAAAATATCCAATCCGCCAATCCCAGGATGGCCATCTGAAGCAAAATAGATTTCATTTTCATCTGTAATGAACGGGAAGGTTTCCCTTCCTTCTGTATTTATTGTATTTCCTAAATTTTCAGGAATGCCATAACTGCCGTCTTCATTAATTTTTACTCTAAAAATATCCGACTGCCCCATTGTCCCGGGCATATCAGAAGCAAAATACAAGGTTTTTTCATCTCCACTCAATGCAGGATGTGCTGTACTATATTGATCGCTATCGAATGGTAATTCGGTTATTTTCTCCCAATGGTTATTTTCTAAAAGGGCTTTGTATATTTTTATTAAAGTAATTCTGTTTCCGTCTTTTCCCTTTTTACCATCAAGATAGTTGTTTCTGGTAAAATACATTGTTTTTCCGTCCTTTGTAAAAACAGGGGTCGCCTCATGAAATTTTGAATTTATACTTTTTGAAAATTTATTTACTGAACTTGGAGTCATCGTACTGTCTAAATCTGCAGTATATAGGTTTGTAAAGTATTGATCTGTCCATTGATGTTTTCGCTGTCCAACACTACCCGTATCTCTTGCTGAAGCAAAGACAAGTTTATTTTGATAATAGGAACTTCCATAATCTGAATATTTTGAATTAATTCCGGCATCTTCAATTTTATATCTACCTGAATTCGCTTTTATTTCATCTATATAGTTTCTGTTTTTTTTTAAAAGCTTCCCTCTGCTATCGTTCCCGGACTTTTGATAAAATTTTTCGAGCATTTCGTTTGCTTTTTCATTTTGTCCTATTGATTTTAATGATTGTGCATATCTGAAATAATATTCAGGTTCTAAATCGGAATTCATGGCATATAATTCATCATACCATTTGGCCGCTTTTTCTAATTCAGCATTAAAGTAATAAGCATTACCAAGTTTTTGGAACATCTCTATAGATTTGTATCCTCTTGCCGCAACCCTTTCGTATGTTTTTATGGCGTCTACATAGGCATAGTTGCCATATTTCTTGTCAGCAACAGTGGCCTTGTTTTTTTGGGCATAACTGTTAAATGAAAAAATGTTTATTAGTATTAAGAAAATGAATATATAATTTTTCATGATGAATTTTTTTATATTTTTTTTAAATTTTAACTTTTATGTCTTTCAATTTATTGTTAAACATTGCATGATGTAATTTTTCACGTTGCAATTATTTATCATATTTAGAAGAATCTTGGAGTTGTTATTTTATTGATTTTTTTGAATATTTCATAACGTAAGAATATTTCATGTGAACCAGAATTATAGTTTTTTAAATTGGTTGTTTCCTTATCGTATCCATAACCAATGTACAAACCATCAGAAACTTGAAAACCAACCATGCCACTCAATGCGGCACTCCATCTGTAAGCAACTCCAACAACAAACTTCTCACTAAACATAACATTACCCGAAATATCAATTTGAAGCGGCGCACCTTCAACCATTTTGGTGATTAGAGCTGGTTTAAATTTAATATCTTGATTCAAATCAAATACGTAACCAGCAATAAGGTAGGTGTTTATTTTTTCTTTGAATATACGAACATCATTATCATCATAACGGTTTGTTTGAATAAAATTGGGAATAGAAAGACCTAAATAGGCTTTGTCTGAATGCAAGTAAAGACCTGCACCAATATTTGGGGAAAATTTACTATAATTTTGTAAACTTGGGTCAGTATCCAAGGGGTTTAATTCATTTGTATTCAAATCAAATAGATTAGCTGTTCCTTTAATACCAAATGATAATTTAAAACTTTCAGAAGTAGGTATAGTGTAAGATAAATCTGCCGAAATAGTGTTTTCATCAGTTGGCCCAATTCGGTCATTAATTACAGAAACCCCTAATCCTAGATTACTCCCATTTAAAGGTGTATTTATAGAAACGGCATTAGTGACTGGAGCACCGTCTAACCCTACCCATTGTGTACGATGCAAAGCAAATATACTCAGAGCTCCTCTAGATCCCGCGTAAGCTGGATTCACATTGATTGTGTTATACATGTATTGCGTAAATTGTGCATCTTGTTGTGCATGGCTTACTACTGCTGTAAACATCAAAACGAATAGTAGTATTCTTGTCTTCATTTATTTAGTTTTTAAGTTTCTTGGGAGTTGTAAACTCCCAAGAGTTAGGTTTGAGTTTGGGTTTATCGAGTTAGGTATAAATACCCGTTTTTTGTAAAGGTTTGTGTACCGCTACTAGTTGATTCCGTATAATTTAATATGTAGAAATATGTTCCCGTAGGCAATCCTTCAGATTGCTTAACTGTTGTTCTACCACTAGAAGTACCATCAAAAGCATTGGTTTCATTATTATAGTTCTTGGTTTCAAAAACTAAAACTCCCCAACGATTGTATATTTCTACAGTATTATTAATATAACATTCATCGGTAATATTCTCAATATTAAATAATTCATTTGTACCATCTCCATTAGGTGAAAATGCATTATGTACTAATAAATTACGACAAGCTAATACTACAGCTACGTCTATTGTTACTATTGCTTCGTCACAATTATTTTGGTTTACTGACTCGCAAATTTGGTAAACAATAGTATAGGTTCCCGCAGCAGTTCCTGGAGGTACACTAATTTGTCCTGTCGTAGTATCTACTAAAGGAATAGGAGATCCACCTATTGAAGTTGCTGGAGTTTTTATCGTCACGATTACTTGATCAATAGATGCGTTACTTCCGTTTAAGGTATCATTTCCATTTCCATTGTTATTCAAAACATTTCCAATATTCACATTTCCAAGTGCGCCATCAATATCAGTTATGGTGTCATTTTGGGCAATAATTGCAAGGGCAGTTACCGTTATGTTCACTGTTGCAGAATCACAACTACATGTTGTAGATTTACTACAAATTGTATACTCCAAAGTATAATTTCCTGCAGGAGTGCCAGCAGCAACGACTACATCAGTGCCAATAAGTGTTATACCTGGGTTAGTCGATGTATAAGTAATTGTTACAAGATTAGAGGTTGTAATAATTACACCATTAAGTGTATCGTTAGTTAAAACATTATTAAAAGATGTTCCTCCGATATAACCATTTACTGGAATTCCAACATCATCATTAGCCAATATTATTGAAGGACTAATATTAATTATTTGTGATGAAGTGCTAGCTTCATTACAACCATCGTTTGCAGTCCAAATCCTTGTAATAGAGTAGGAACCATTACAATTTGTTTGAGTTCTCTTATCTTCAAAAGTTAATGTAACATTACTACAGTCGGTTACAACCGCATTTTGAAATGAAGGAGTCGCAGTGTAAGGTATTGTAGTTGGCTCAGGTAGAATATTAAAAACTGGCGATTTAGTATCTTTAACTATTATGGTTTGATCTGCTGTAGAAGTATTTTCGCATGCGTCAAAAGCAGTCCATGTTCTTTTTACAGAATAGGAACCAGAACAAGCACCTGGTGTTTTAACGTCAACAAATGTAAAAGATTTTAAACTTCCACAATTATCAAATGCTTCCGCTTCTCCAAAAACAAGAATATCATTACAATTAATAGATAAACGAGCTGGTGGAACTACAATTTCAGGCTTAGTAGTATCTTTAATAGTTATGATTTGAGTTCTGGTAGTAGCAGCATTACCACATTTATCAGAAACATTCCAAGTTCTAGTGATAGTTCCTCCACAATTGTCACCCACTTGAGTTGCATCAACACCAATTTGAGTACCAGCAGCATCACAATTATCAATATAAGCTAAGCTCACCATTGCAGGCAAGTCAGCAATACATTCTATGGTTACATCAGCTGGGGCAGCAGTAAGAACAGGGGCAGTAGTATCTTTAATAGTTATGATTTGAGTTCTGGTAATAGCAGCATTACCACATTTATCAGAAACATTCCAAGTTCTAGTGATAGTTCCTCCACAATTGTCACCCACTTGAGTTGCATCAACACCCACTTGAGTTGTATCAGCACCGAGTTGAGTTCCAGCAGCATCACAATTATCAGTATAAGCTAAGCTCACCATTGCAGGCAAGTCAGCAATACATTCGATAGTTACATCAGCAGGTAATGTTCCAACAAAAGTTGGTTTTGTTGTATCTTGAACCGTTACTTTTTGAACGTGAGTTGTAACATTGTTACAAGCATCCGTCGCAGTCCAAGTTCTAGTTAAGACAGCAGCACCAGCACAAGAACCCACAGCAGAAGTTTCAGTAAATATTACCGAAGCCGTTCCACAATTATCAGTTGCTGTTAAAGTAGCCGCTGTTGGTACAGCAGAACATTCTGCAG
>CAZHVE010000101.1:0-5442 GCA_964535705.1 uncultured Flavobacterium sp. | reverse complement strand
CCAAAAAATTGTAATTGAAAATCTATGATTTTCAAATAGTTCAATTTTGGAACGAAGCCAAAAAATTGTAATTGAAAATCTTTAAATTTTAGTATCAAAATACAATCATAAAAAAACCCCATTCTTTACTAGAAAAAATGGAGTTTTTCATTTTTAAAGGGAAGACTAATTTAAGTTTCTAACTTGCTTCAGTTTGTCTTTTAAAATCTCCATTTCCACTTTGTTTTTTTCAATATTTTTCCGAACTTCTAAAACGATAGAATTCTCTTTTTTGGCATTTCGCGTATTGGTGAAAAACTGGATATTATTCTCCAATTGAAAAATCTCACTTTTGATTTCTTCAATTTTACGCATCAAGAAAATCTTTTCATTCTCTAGTTTTCGGGTGTTATTAGATTCTGATAATTGATCCATTCTATTCGTGAAACGCATCATATCTCCCTCTTTTTTACTTAGGCTTAATTTTTCAAACAGCGCATCGAGGATTTTGTTGAATTTACCTTCGATATGTCTTCTCGAAGCGGGAACCCTTCCAAAGGTTTTCCAGGTTTCGATATGCAATTTAATGGCATCCAAATCGGTTTTATTTTCACCAATCAACTGGAATTCTCGGAGCGTTTCCAAGTAGGCTTTCTTTTTATCAAAAGCTTCCACTTCTTCTACGTTTTCTTCGTTTTTCTGCTCTTTTAATTTTTCGAAATAATGGTTGCAGGCTTCTTTGAACTCCGTCCATATTTTATCCGAAAATTTTCTGGGCACATGCCCTATTTGCTTCCACTCTTCTTGAATTTGTTTCATGATTGGAGTAGTGGCGGCAAAATCGGTGCTTTCTTGCAATTCTTTAGCTTTAGCAACAAGGGCTGTCTTTTTGTTCAGATTGTTGTTTTGGTCTTTTTTAATGTCTTTGTAAAACGAATTCTTAAAAGAATTAAAATTCCTTACGGCAGTTTTAAAAGCACCCCAAGTTTCTTCATTTACGTCAGAAGGCACTTTTCCGGCTGAGAAAAAGGCGGTTCTCAAAGCTTCGACTTTTTCTATTTGGCCTAGCCATTGTGAATGGGCATTTACTTGTTCGGTTGCCAAGACTTCAATTTGGGCAATGATTTCTTTTTTCTTTGCTAGATTTTCAAGCTCCGTTCCTCTTAGATTTTCAAATAAAACCTCACGCTTGTCATGCATTTGTTTGGTCAAATCACTAAATTGGTTCCAAATGGTATCGCGGTGTTCCCTGGAAACCGGACCGATGTCTTCTTTCCAAATTTTATGTAAATCCTGTAATTCGCGGAATGCCTTGTTGATATCAGCTTCCTGCACTAATTCTTCAACACGCGCCACAATTTTTTGTTTCAGCTCCAAATTGTGTTTAAAATCAAGATCCCGTGCTTCTCTGTCTAAGTGTAAATAGTCATAGAAATTTTCTACGTGAAAATGATAATTGTTCCAAACGTGGTTGTATTTGTCTTTTGGAATAGGTCCCGCGTTTTTCCAACGTTCCCTTAAATCATTAAAATGTTTTAAGGTATCTTTAATGCTTGCCTGTGGATTGATTAACTCTTTTAATTCCTCTACAATTGCCAATCTGTTTTCTAGATTGGTTTTCAAATTGGTTTGCAGACTCTTGAAATGGGAATTCTTACTGTCTCTAAATTGAGAATAATATTGGTCAAATTTCGATTTTAATGGAAAATGATATTGAAATTCTTGATTTGGATCTTGATTTTCAGCAAGAAATTCTTCTTTTTTCTCATCTAAAAGATGGTGGTATTTAGCTAGAAAAGCTTTTTTTATTTCTTCCACATGATCCTTTACCGACATGACTTTTTCATTGGTGACCAAATTTTTCAATTCGTCTACAAGTGATTCTAATGATAAAGCATCATAGTCCAACATCGGGATGTCGTGACGTTCCTTAAGGGTTTCATCTTCGCTTTCCTCGGCATTTATGTCGGCAATGGCGTCGATAATACTGGCGTTATCTGACAATTCTACCTCGGTAATTGGTGCAACAGCTTCTTCTGTAGGCGTTGCTATTGCTTCTGTAACGGGTATTTCGGTATCTTGAAGGATTTGGTTTTCGGATTGTGGACTATCAATTACAATATCCTGTATTTCTAGCTCGGCAACTAGAATTGTAGCCTCTTCGGGTTGCGGAGTTATTGCTGCTATAACTAGCGTTTCAGTATCTTGAATGGTTTGATTTTCAATTTCTGGAGTGTCAATTACAGTAGTTTGTAATTCTCCATCAGTAACTGTTGAGTCAATTTCTTCCAGGGCTTCTGCCATTTCGCTATTGCTGGTTTCAACTGTTTCTATTTCTTCCAATACGGCTGTTTCGGTAGGAACCATTTCAGCTGAATTGGTGGTTACATTTCCATCTGCCTGAGGCAGGTTATCGTTCTTTTCTTCTGACATTTTTTCAATGTGTAAGGGTTCAATTATTTTTTTCGAACCCGAAAGATAGTGAAGCTTGTTTAAAATAAAAAATAAATCCCTTATTTAGAGTCATTTTAGTTTTTAAAGCCTTTTTTTTGGAATTTATTTTTTGCTTTTTAGTGTGGTTTTGCAAACGGATTAGATTGCTGAAATGCTTATAGAAGCCGAGTGCATTGAGGTGCTTTTAAAGGGATAGTAGTCAATAACAGGACGGGTAGTCCTAAATGCTTTTTATAACGGTTTGCGGCTATATGCAGTAAGGGATTGCGGGCTAATTTCCTGTCCACCTACACCAATGTTTGAGCGGAGTAGAAGTTTGAATTACCTTTGAAACCCTTATTGCATATAGCCTTGCTGTTATGCACTCGGCTTTTATTTATTTAATTTTCAACTACATGTCTGATAAAAAAGAACTCTCAAAAGAGGAATGGGAAATAAAAAAAGATGATATTCTGTCCTGTCTCATGGGATTAACTACAAAACAAGCAGTCGATTTGCTTGATTATGCAAAGGCCAAACTTGAGGTGATGATAAGAAATTTGGTTTTATAAATCTTTTTTTATTTCTCCAATATCTGTCTGGCTTTTTATTTCTCTTGAATCCGAAAGGATTATTGTTGCCCCACGATCTTCTTTTTTTATTAAAACTATGTGTGAAACGTTAATTAAAAGAAGTTCGTCTTTATCTGTTGAGATTGTAATAAATTTTTTCATAGCGTTTGATTTTGAAAAATGATATAAAAATATATGAATTTAAAAGTGATAATTCTATCTATTTTGGTAGAGTTGAAATTCGTCATAGGGTAAATACTAATTCAGATGAAGATTGTTTTCTATTGGGTGAAAATGACTTGCTAGTTGCAACTTTTTCTGCCTATCCCGATAGGCAGTTGTAATGTGAGTTATTTGTTGGAGTCTCACCCATTTTACAGAAGGATAATTTTCCTCTGTAAAAATTGAGTCAAAACGTAAAATGTCCTCTGTTTGAAAATCAATCTCAAAACTGAAAGTTTTTAACGGTTCCCTAATAATAACTCTTAAATCAAATGCATCTGTCTTTAGTGTTTCCAGTAAACTGTCAGCACTCTCCAAAGTTGAACAGATAAGAATAATAATTTTTTTGCTCTCTTGTTGAGCAAACGAAACCTCTTCCCATTTGAATGATTTTAATTCAGTTTCAGTCATTGGCTATAGTTTAAATAATATCGTTTCATACAAAGTTAATTTTCATAATGTTTTATGTTTAAGGTATTACTTTTAGTTTGGAAATATTTCTTTTTACTAAATGTTCTGAAATAAAGCCCTGCAGGTGGATTTGGGTCCTCATATGTTTTAAATATTTCTACAATTATAAAATTTTTGTCTGTTTCTTTAATTAATATATCATTGCCGTTCTTCAGGTCGCTTTTCTTGAGAATAAAACCCTCCTTCAAAATTAGTTTTTCACAAATGGTTTTTAATTGTATATCATAAATATGCCACCAAATTTCTGCATTAATCGCTACCAAAGATTGTATTGTTTTATTATCTGGATCATCCATTAACTTATACCAAACTCTGTAATTTAAATTTGTGTAAGGACTTCTTATATCTGTCATTTGCCGCGATTTATCTATAACTTCCTTAGAAAATTTATATTGACTTCTTGTTGAAGGTGGTAAAAAATCAGATTTAGGGTCACACAGAAAATGTAATAGTAAAAATTGATCTGGAATAACATTTTCAATACCACTATCTTCAATTGGATCTTCTGCTGGTTCTAGTTTAGTAATAAAATTATCAGCAGTTATTTGATATAATGAATATTCTTGAAACTTAAATAGATAAATGCTTATAGCAAGAACTACAAGTAACGCAAATGCAATTAATATTTTTTTCATTATATGTCCTTTCTTTTTAAGAAAAATTAGATGTCATAAGTTCCCAATTAAAACGTAAATGTCTCAACAAAGCAATTAAGCTGGTGCATAACGTTTTGCAGCTACAAGAAGGTGGCGATTTCGGAGACGAAAACTGTCGGCTTGCACTGCACTTGATACGAAGCAAAAAGTTTCATTTATCCACTGAACCGCCAATTTCTTGTAGGTGCTGTTATGGGCTGGTTATTTATAAGCTTGTCTATTTTTCAAGATATTAATGTTATGTTTGCCAATGCTAAAAATCTCTTCAATATTGTCAATAATGGTATTGCAAATATCTTCGTCCAAGATAATTGATTCGCCATTAATATCAATAGATTCCTGAGCTAACACCTTTCTTAAATACTCACTATTTCTCTTCTTTTGAGATTCATTTAAATATTTTTCTTGGAGCTCTAATCGAATTTTTGATTCGCTTATTTGACCATTTTGAATAGTTTTAAGTGCATCTTCATAAAACGCTTTTTGTAACAAACTCAAATCTTCATTATAAAATAGAGAAAACATTTCATCAATGTCTTTTTGACTCATTTTATATTTGTCAACAATGGAATAAAATGAATTATGTGTTTCTTTGTCAATTTCTTGTCCAGAAAGACAACTTTGAATGATCGTTTTCAAAGATGCTTTATCTGATTCTGACATTTCTAATGATATTTCATTTGCTTGTTTTGTTTGATCCTTACCGCTAACCAAGTTAATTGTCGGTGAAATAACTCCGATTAGTGAGGCTAAAAAAACAGTTTTGAAATTTATAGTTTTTAATTTTTCCTTTTTGATTATTTTAATCAAACCCCATATTAGTAAGATTACAATAACCCAAGATAGGTATCCGAATGTTGCATCAATTAAGTAAGCAGTCATATTTATAATTTTAAATTCCTACTCATATGGCTTTTCGGTTTCGCCCCGTTTTTTTGAAATGGTTGCTGGTCTCCACTTTTATCTTTCAATCTTACAAAATATTTTCTTTTGAATCATTAAAGTTGTCTGTTGGTGGCTCTCTTGTTTGTCTGCATTGTCATTAACTTGCCCATAACGTTTTGCAGCTACAAGAAGTTGGCGATTTCGAAGACGAAAACTGTCTGCCA
>CAZHVE010000100.1:0-5597 GCA_964535705.1 uncultured Flavobacterium sp. | reverse complement strand
TTCAAATGCATTATTTAAAGTTTTCCTATTATACCAGTTCGTCCCATAAATACTTCTATGATAATTACCCAATGATAATGGCCAGTTCCAAATGACTCTCCCATCTCTAAACATCCATTTCATAGAATCTAGCCATTTATCTTTATTTCTAGTTGTTAAAATAAATTTACTATTAGGATACCTTTTATCACATTCTTTATAAAGCAGTGGAATAGGAGTATCTCCAACTGCATCATAATTATTGACTACTTCCCAGTCATTATTTAAAAGTGGCCACACATAGTGAAAACTTTTGAATCCTAATTGTTTTAGTATATTATGACAAGATGTTGTTCCTGTTCTTGATAATCCAATATAAAAAATTTTATAGTGTTTCATAAATCCAATATTTTGAGATCAATATATAAGTACCTATTGTTTTTTGAAGTTTGATGAAACGAATTTCATTAAACTTTATCTATTAACAATAATAGTAGGTCTTCCCAGACTTTTACTAATTATTTTCAGTATTATGTCTTTTAAATATAATTTTTAACTGCCATTTCTAACGCTATCAAATCTACTGTTATATTAGCATCTCTATGATTATTTCTATCACTTTCACACAGTAAATAACTATATCGAAGATTCGCCAATCTAGCTAAAGAAAAGAAACACCAATAGTCATTATTATTGGCTTTTAATTCAATAACTTTAGCGTCCGGCTGCATGAACAATATATTTGTGAGTCCTGCCCCATGACAACTGACAACAATTTTAGCTTCATGAAGTAATTTTATTTGATCTTGAATTTCATAATCTTCTAAAAAAACCGATTCAAATTCATACTTATCGAGTAATGCTACTAATTCATCTTCGTTACTTATCTTTCTTCTTGTTGCTTTTTTTCGACTGATATATATTTTTCTAAAAGGTATTTTTTTTTCCTCTACATTTATATTTTTTAAGAATAACGATCGCATATTGGACAAAAACGGTTCATTATAGGCTCCCACAATAGGAATTTTTAGCGCAACTAAATTGGATACTTTTATAGTTTGTTTAATATTATAATAATAAATTGGGATATCAAATATTTTGAGACTATCGATAATATGCTTACAATTTTTGCTATTTGCACTCAAAAGTACTGGGACTCTTTTATCTTTTATTTGATTTATTACCACAAGTGCAGGCAAAACCTCAGTCATCCAATGAAAATAATTGAAATTCCATTCTTGAATACCTAAATAAGCTTCTTCAATTTTATCTTGTGGTACTATCCATTTTTTAAGCAAACTTTTAAAATATAATTTTTTAGAAGGCTCACGATGTCTGGTATATTCATAAAACATTCTAGTATTATTAAAAACTAAATTGTTGCACACTACTATATTTTTGAGATCATTAACTTCAATCTGTTGGATTCCATTTTTAAAATTACAATCATAAAATAATTCACGGTCTAACTCATTGAAATTATCAGGTACCGCATAATTAATAGTGTGAGATGGAAAAACAATCATTTTTTAGGGTAGTTAATTATTAATGTTTAGTATGTATACTAAAATTCATTACAAATTTTAAGACTTATTTTTAAAAAATTTTCGATACTTTTTCAAAAATCGAGTTAGAAAATGTTTAATTTTAGTGTAGGTAAAAATTGAATTATTGGGACGCCAATTTTTCCAAGGACTTAAGTCTAAATATTCGAAAAATGTTTTTTTATCCAAATAGGGATAATTATAATTAGTAGGTTTGTATTTTGCAAAATGTCTGAAAACAACAGTATCATTCTCTTTTGGACACTGCATAACATTCCATTTTTCATCTAAATTAAACCACTTTTTTACCAATGAAATATTTAATCCATATTGATCCCAAAGTATAAGGTGTTTAGTATTATTAAAAGTTAAATCAAGTACTTTATTAGAGACTAATTCCGATTTCCATTTTTGAACATCTATCAACATCACTCCAGAATTAAAATAACTATTTTCTCCAGAAATACCTAATTCTTTATAATTGGGTATTATTGAAGTACCTCGGCTAACCATTATAGAATTAAATTTTTTATAGCCAATATCTTCTCTAGCGGCTATTACATTTTCACCAATATTTATTTGAAAAATTTCAGAAAAATCAGATAAGCAAATAATATCGGCATCAAGATAAAGAATTACATCAATCTTTGGGGGTAATAAATAGGGAACCAGTAATCGGGCATAATATTCATATTGTTCCGGGACATGTATGTCATGCCCAAAATGTTTTGAAAACAATTTATTTGTAATTTTAATAAATTCTATTTCTACACCTTTCGTTTTGGCCCAAGAACTTAATTTATGTTTTGAAAGAAGACTTATACCAGTATCTAAAACGATAATATCAACATTATTGTTATGTTCGATTATTGATGCAATAAGTGTTGCGCCCAATTTAATATACGATTCATTAAAGGCTGTAACAATAGTTTTGTTCATGATATTATTATGTTTAGACAATCTTCTTCAGAAACATTTCTAAATTAAAAATAAGATTATAATGTTGAATACGTATATGTCCAAATTAGTTTATTATTTCATTAAAATATTGGGAGTAAATTTTGGCACCATACGAATTTAAATGCTCTTTATCTTGAAATCCTTTATCCGGTATTGGAAAATCTTTATTGTCTAACCACTCTACATTTTTAAATCGGGTACGCAGGATTTCTTTAAATTTAAATTCTGTTAACGATACATTATAGCTTTTACTCATAGGGCTTCTTAATAGACAGACTTCAATGTTTTTTACCTGACAATATTTTACAATTTTCTGTAAATAAAATATATTGTATTCTGAAATTTCAAAATCACTACTTTTCTTTTTTCGTGATTTTGGTCTAGCAGGCGATTTTTTTTTTACATATACCACATCACAAGGGGTAAATTTTCCCATTCCTCCTCTTTCGACCATTCCTTTTCTATTAACAAATAAACGACTTAAATTATCAAAGAGACTTTTTGAAAAAGCATTAATTAAGCCTGTTGGATTTTTTTGATACAATAATTGTATGGCTTCATTATCTAACAAAACCCCACCATCCTTGATTCGATTTTGAAGATGCATATCGTCCCAAATCCAATTGTCCATGCCTTTGTCAATTTGATTATTAGTGTACTCTACAAATATTTTTTTAATATGCGGATTATTATCAATTACTTTTTTCGCTTTAAAATAGGTATACATATAAGCTTCTCCGGGAGTACCGAGATTTACAGCATTTTTAATAAATTTTGTATTGTAAGAGCAAGCCGCGTGAGAATGACCTAAAATTAAAATATCAATATTTTTAGGTAATTTTACATTCTCGTCCCGAAATAAAAGTGTTTTCTGCAAAAAGACATCCACTAAAACAAAAAAGAAGATACTAAAAATAAAAGCCAATACTCTTTTAATAAATCGTTTCATTTTTAGAAATTAAAATAGATAAATACCTGTTCTTTCCCTGCAAAATAAAAAATAAAGGAAACCAATACAAAATAAAACCCCCAACGTATTTTACTATTCCATCCAAAACCAAACCTCTGAATAGCAAAATCATTTTGCCTCCCAATCCATTCCAAAATAATGAATAAAACCACCAGTATTGCAGTTACTAAAGCTTTATACAAACCTCTAAATTCAGGAATTATAAGCGTAGTTTTTGAAAAAATCTTATTTATAATTTCAAAAGCCTGAGAAACACTCTCTGATCTAAAGAATATCCAGGCAAAAACGGTTAGTCCAAATGTGAATCCGATTTGAAAAATTTCTTTCACACTTGGTAGGTATTTTCCTCGAGCAACAATATCCATATTATTCCTATTAGTGTTGAAAATAATGGAAGGCATAATGTATAAGGCATTCAACAATCCCCAAATAATAAAAGTCCAATTGGCACCATGCCAAAAACCACTAACTAAAAAGATAATAAACGTATTGCGAACTTTCATCCACATTCCCCCTTTACTGCCTCCTAACGGAACATACAAGTAATCCCGGAACCAACTGGAGAGTGAAATGTGCCAACGACGCCAAAATTCAGCTATATCTCTAGAAAAATAGGGGAAGGCAAAGTTTCTCAACAAGTCAATCCCGAATAGCCTTGCCGTTCCTAATGCAATATCCGAATAGCCTGAAAAGTCTCCATAAATTTGGAAGGCAAAAAAAACAGCTCCCAATAACAAAGTACTTCCAGAATAGGCACTATGATTGTCAAAAATCAGATTAGCAAATTCCGCACAATTATCAGCAATAACAATTTTTTTAAACAGTCCCCACAAAATCTGACGTAGTCCATCTACGGCTTTAACATAATCAAAGGTTCTTTTTTTCTGAATCTGAGGCAATAAATGTGTGGCTCTTTCTATAGGCCCAGCCACTAATAGAGGAAAAAAACTAACAAAAACCGAGTAATCAATGAAATTTTTCTCTGCCTTTATTCGATCTTTATAAATATCAATTACATAAGACAAACCATGAAAAGTATAAAAAGAAATCCCTACTGGCAAAATCACTTTTAACGTCCAAGGATTTACTTCCAATCCGAAATTAGCAATAGCATCAGCAAAGGAGGCTGCAAAAAAATTGTAATATTTAAAAACGCCCAGGAAACCAAGATTTACCGAAACACTAAGCCAAAACCAAAACTTTTTATTTTTTTGATTTTTAGCATCCGACATTTTAATTCCGGTGTAATAATCTAATAGCGTAGAGAAAATCAACAGAAACAAAAATCGCCAATCCCAACAAGCATAAAAAAAGTAGCTTGAAACTAATAAAAGAATATTTTGAAGTTTTAAGTTTTTAGCAGTCACAAACCAATAGAGTATAAAAACTATAGGTAAGAAAATGGCAAAGTTTAAAGAATTAAAAAGCATATACTTAAACCTTATTTATAGTGAATCGTTTACTCAATCTTCTTCCTGCTTTTATTGACCTACTTTCTATTAATTTTAAAGATAATATGGCTAAAATAAACGTAACTGTAAATTTCGAAATTAAAGAAATAATTGGTGGTAAAGTGGAATGCCAAAAAAACCAACGAAAAACTGGAACATGCCATAAATAAAGAGAATAAGATATTTTGCCTATAAAAACTAAAATTCGATTTCTTAATAATTTCCCTATAATACAATTTGGTTCTCCAACTAATCCTAAAATAACAATCATAGTCAAAATTCCGAAAATAAATCTTCCATTACTTCCAAATATAACATTAGAAACAGGGATTGGAAAAATTCCTGCAATAACCAACAGCAAAAAAACTAAAACTGTTATTAGATTAGGCATACGATTAGGTAATTTACCGTTCCATCGCAACAAAGCAAACAAGCAACCAATAAATAATGATTCGTAAAATAATGCATTTAGAATTGGAAATTGGTTTGTAAATTTAAGAACCCAAATAAATGGAATAAAAAAAAATAGTGTGATTTGTAATTTATAAGTTGAAAACAAACGTAAGAATAGGATAATTATCAATGGCCAAATAAAATAAAATTGCTCCTCAACCCCTAAAGACCAGGTATGGCCAAGAATCATTTGTTTAAAACCTAAAATCCAACATATATTATACAAATAAATACTAGAAG
>CAZHVE010000099.1:0-5688 GCA_964535705.1 uncultured Flavobacterium sp. | reverse complement strand
GTTTTGTGCTATTTATTTTTTTCAGTCAAAGACTGACAAACACATCCTCAAAGTCTGCGACTTTGCGGTGCGGCTAATTTTTTAAGTTTTGAATACAATGGCGAAGGATTCATCTTGCGCTTTTTTTTGTTTCAAAAATGAGGCTGCTGTTTTTTTTGCATTCAAATTATATTCATACCTATTATTATGCTATTTTTGAAAAATATTAATAAATCTAAGTTGTCATTTGAATTCACTAATCCCTTATATCTGTTTAACAGGCTTGTTTTTGCCCTTGGTTATCCTTTTTTATAATAAAGGATATAGGTCTGTGAATCGCTATTTGGCTGGGTTTTTATTTTTTTCAGCTTTATACTTGCTGGAATCATTTACTTTTTTCTATGGGGATTCCCTAAACCTAGTGGCTTTTTTCACCATTTCTCATGACTTTATTTTTTACTTGATTGGTCCTTTATCTTTTTTTTATGTAAGGGGGGTGTTGCGCGATAACACGAAAATGGACAAGAAAGATTGGCTTCATTTTTTGCCATTTCTACTCTCTTTTACAGGGAGTATTCCCTATTTTTTTTCGAGTTGGGATTATAAGCTTTTAGTGGCTCAAAACATGCTGAGTGAGCAATGGAATATGTCTCAATTTAATTTGAATATTTTTATCCCACACAAAATAAATCAGGTATTAAATGTGTTGCTCATGTATTTTTATGCCGGCTCTTTGTGGTATTTAATCTGGAAGTACAAACGAAAATCCAACAGCCGAATTTATAATGTGCCTCAATTTAAACTGATGCGCAATTGGTTGTTTGTTTTTACGCTAATTATAACAATCATTACCCTTAATTTTTCTATAACAGTAGCCGACATTTTGATTTATGATGATAAGTCTGTTTTTTTAGAGAAAGCCAGTGGTCCTTTACTTTTTGCTTCTGTAGTATATGTAGTTATAAATATGGGAATTATGTTTTTTCCGCATATTATGTATGGTTTGCCAATAGGTCAAAAACCAAAAGATTTACAAACGATTAAAACCTCCGAAACCAGTCTTCCCGCTAATGACGAACTTGATTTTGTCTTACCAAATGACCCAAAAAAGCTCGTTGATAAAAACGACCTTCAATTGTTTACCCAGGAATATATGGAAACCATTGGAGCTTCACTCGAAAGTTTCATAGAAAGCAAAGCTTTTTTGGATACCGACTTTAAGTTGGTCACTATTGTGAATGAATCTAATATTCCTGCCCATCATTTGACCTATTATTTTAATGATATTAAACAAGTTTCTTTTTCGGAGTGGCGCAATAGTTTGCGTATAAAACATGCTATGGAACTTATTGATCAAGGGGGAAGCAGTACTTTTACTTTAAAATCGATTGCCCAACAATCTGGTTTTTCTTCCCAAAACACTTTTATCAGGGCTTTTAAAAATAGTACAGGAACCATTCCTAGCAATTATTTGAAGTCGCTTTCGTAAAAACGCTTCTTTTTTAGTAAAGCAATAAATTTGGTCCTAAAGTAGCATTATTTTATTTTTTAAGGATTATAAACATCTTTTTATAAGACGTTTATGTTTAAATGGAGAGAATTTTACACCACCAATAATCCTAAATCAAACTTAAAAAAAATCCTTCTTTTTTACAACAAATGTTTTCCATTTTTAAAAATGGAAAACATTTGGTTGCTTTTTATTTTTTAGTTCAGTGGCAATTAACGTAATTCGCTACACATTATTTTACTATTACAAACAAACAAATTTCACACTATGAAAAATTTTTACTTTACGGCAAAAATCCTTTTATTGAGTTTAGCCTTCTTTTCGCTTCAGGCCAATGCCCAAGCCCCACAAACAATTACGTACCAATCAGTGATTCGCAACAGCAGCAATGTGCTGTTAGCCAATACCGCGGTAGGCATTAAAATCAGTATTTTGCAAGGTTCCTCAATAGGTACCGAAGCCTATGCCGAAACCCAAACGGCTACTACTAATACCAATGGCTTAGTGAGCCTACAAATAGGCACTGGTACCCCTACAACAGATACAACCTTTGCAGGTATTGACTGGGCAGCGGGGCCTTATTTCATCAAAACCGAAACTGACCCAACAGGCGGGAGCAACTATACCATCACTGGAATCCAGCAAATGGCTAGTGTACCCTATGCCTTGTATGCTGCTAAAAGTGGCGGTACTGTTTTTGAACCCACCATCGACATGCCCGATGCGATACACAATACAAACCAAGGTAATGTAGGTATTGGTACCGATTTGCCTGGTGAAAAATTAGATGTTGCGGGGAATTTGAAAGTGAGAGGGAATATATCAAATGGCGAATCAAATGCAAGTGGCGCTTTCTCAATCGCTACGGGACAAAATTCAACTGCCAGCGGACCATATTCAACTGCAATGGGAGATGCTTCAATTGCCAACGGTTATTCAACTACAGCTTTGGGTATAGCTTCAACAGCTAGTGGATGGGGAGCAACAGCGATAGGTATACAATCAAGCGCTGAGGGATCTGCATCAGTAGCGTTGGGAAGTAGAGCAAAAGCTTATTCATTATCTGAAATTGCTGTTGGACAATTTAATACAGCATATACGTTAAACACATCAAATTCATCATATGAATTTAATGGAGCAGATCGAATATTTGTAGTAGGTAATGGTATTGATGAAAATAACAAAAGCGATGCAATGGTAGTATTGAAAAATGGTAACACAACCATCAATGGTACAACAACAGCTAACAGCTTTGTAAAAGCGGGCGGTCAAGCCAATGAATTTTTAATGGCCGATGGAAGCGTGAGTACTGGTGGCGCATCTCCAGATTTAACTGGTTATGCAACGATAACAGACGTAACCAATTTGCAATCCACAGTCATTAATAATCAAATACAAAGCGACAATTTATTGGCACAAACACAAGATTTGAATAATGAAATATATGATCTTGAAGCTCAAATAGCTACTATGCAGGCTCAGATTGCTGCTTTAATTGGTTCATCACCAACTCTTACTATTGGCCAAAGCTACCAAGGGGGAAAAATATTTTGGTTAGATGCCACAGGGCAGCACGGTCTAATAGCAGCTACTGAAGATCAAAGCACAGGTGTTATATGGTCCAACGAAGATTTTCCATATAGGGATTTAGGCACAAGTGATGGATTGTATTCCGGTGAGTTAAATACTACAATAGCAGTAGCCACCTTAGGTGCAGCTGCAGGTCAACCATCATTAAATTTTGCGGCAAAAGCCTGCGCCCTTTATTTTGTTATAGAAGGTGGTATTATCTATGGCGACTGGTATCTGCCATCCTTATTTGAATTAAGCTTAATGATTCAACAAGGTTATACTATTGGCGGTTTCGCTAATGCCAAATATTGGAGTTCCACCGAAGGCCCTTTTAACTCGTTGGTTTGGCATAAGAACGGCATGACTGGCTCCGAGGAAGTCGATCCCCAAAATGAAAGTAACCGCGTACGTGCTATTCGGGCTTTTTAACTACCTGTACTGAGCTTGTCAATTTAGCTATTTAACAATTTCACTTACCTCAAATCGGTCTATTTTTTTAAAAAACCGCGAAGGTTTAGTTTTTGAAATTAGTAATACAATGTAAAAACGTTGTTTCATATAACATTAGATTCACAAAATGAAAAAAATAATAGTCACATTAACGCTTTTGTTGTTCTGTATTCTCGAAATACAAGCACAAAGCAATACGGTATCCATAGGGAGCGAAGCCACAGGAAGTGGGGGCACGGCCAGTTTTACCGCTGGAGAGGTGTTTTATACCTACAAATCCAGTGCGTCCGGTTCCGTTACCGAGGGGGTGCAGCAGGCGATTAGTAATCCGTTTACCATCACTTTTGAAAGTAATGGAGGTACAGGTACCATGCCTACCTTAGCGATGGCCACTGGTACTTCTGACAGTTTAACCGCTAACGCGTTTACCCGCACTGGCTATACCTTTGCCGGTTGGGCAACCACTAGCGGTGGAACAGTAGCCTATGCCAATAGCGCCAATTATACGATGGGCAACGCTGATGTTAGTTTGTATGCCAAGTGGACAATAGCAGATTCTCAATCCTTTTGTGCAGGAGCAAAAGTTGCTGCAGCTGGAAGTGGTTTAAAATTCTATACTGCATTAACAGGAGGATCTCCTCTAGCAGCAACAACTGCTTTAGTTACTAGAAACTACTTTGTAATAGAAACTATCAATAATGTTGGAAGCAACCCTAGGGTTCCTGTTGCGATAACAGTAAACGCTTTGCCGGCTTCACCATCGGCTTTAACATCATTAGAGTCTAAAAAAATCTGTAAATACATTGATTCAGATACTCCAGTATTATTTTCTGCTACTCCAACAGGTGCTAGTTCTTATATCTGGACTACTACAATCAACAACATCACAGAAGAGGATATAACAAATGATGGTGCTACTGCTCTTATCAGTTTTAAAAAGGTAAGCAAAACACCAGGAGCTATTGGTTCAGTGAAAGTACAAATACAAGATGCTAACGGTTGTATTTCTTTACCAAGAGCTCTTGCTTTGACTACCGCAGTACCTACAGCGCCAACTTCATTAGTTATGACAAGTGCAGATAATACACCTCATTTTAAAGGAATAACAACTCCTGCAGTTGTTGTTGATGGAATAACTACTGTCCCTGCAGGTTATGGTTTAGTAGGTCTTAACACTTTGGCTAAAATCACAAAAGTAGGTCCTTATATGGGAACTGAAACGGTATTTACTTTGACAGCTGCAGAGGCTCCTACAGCAGCTAGCTATGAATGGACATTAAACGGTGCTACTCAATTATCGGGAGATAATGGAAGAACAATTACCGTTGATTTCTCAGGTGTTGAACCAGGAATTGGTTCATTGCCAATAGTAGTTAAATCAGTAGGCGGTTGTGGAACATCTACAGCTAGAACATTAACATTGGCCAGAGCCGTACCAACAGCTCCAGCTAAGTTAGTATTAACTGATGAAGCTATTTCTTTATCTTCTACAGTAACTACTAAAGCAGTGACTAAAGTAGGGCCATACACAGGAAAATCAACGGAATTAACGTTGACTGCTACTCCGTTTACCACTCAAGGAGGAACAGCAACTTCGTATGCATGGAAACTTCCTACTGGAGTAACTTGTATTTCGCAACATACAACTGATGTGACCTTAACAGGCTCAACAACTATAGATGGTGTTGCAACACCTTGGACAATTACCGATGCTATTGCAACTGCCTCTAGCACCATAACTATTGATTTTGAAGGTGTTGATTCAGGAGTATTATCATTACCATTGAGTGTGTATGCGGTTAACGGAACTGGTAATTCAAAAGCGAGAACATTAACGCTAACAGCTGCTGTGCCTGCTACTCCAGCTATAGTTGGAAGTGGTGGAACTGGAACTTCTGGTCAATTTAGTTCTTGTAGTACTAAAACCTACACTGCTACTTTAATACCAGGAGCTTCTTACAATTGGACAGTTCCTGAAGGTGCTCAAATAGTTGGTGCTACAAATGGAAACGTTATCGAGGTTGATTATTCAGCTACGAGTGTCGCAGTAAATGCAAGTTCAGCTGTAACTTGTTTTGCTACAAACGGAACGGGTAATAGCGCAACAAAATCACTGACTGTAAAAAGAATAGCTTGTACAACTCCCGCTCCTAGATTTTCAGATGTTACTGAAAAAT
>CAZHVE010000098.1:0-5824 GCA_964535705.1 uncultured Flavobacterium sp. | reverse complement strand
TTAGTTTATTTGACCAAAAACGAGGAATAAAATCTAAAGGATTAGAAATAGATTCATCTATGTTTAAAGTAAATAATGCCTTTTTAGCCGGAAGTTTACTAATAGGAGGTATTTTAGTAGCCTTGTATTCTATATTCTGGTAGAAACTAGTTAGTTTTTATAGTCCAAAGCCCCATTATTTAGGTGATGGGGCTTTTTTTGTTTTAAATTGCACTGAAGAAATATTGAATAATTAATATTAAAATTTTGAAGATATTTGAAACAAAAAGACCAAGTGTATGAGACTTTTTGAACAACCGAAAGTTGTCTAAAATAGTTAAATTTGTAGTTTATTTATAAAAGCGAAATTGACAAAGTATACTTTACTTATTCTTCTAACTGTTTTTTTGTTGGTATCCTCTGGCTATAGTCAGAAATTGGTATATGACAAAGGACCATTGGTATTAAAAACCAATTTCCTAAAAGATGGGTTAGGACAATTTGTAACTGCCGATTTGCCCAATTTCACCCCAAAAAACACTATTGGTCTAAAACCTGATGCAACCCCACTTACTAGAAAAATGTGGAACATTGCCCTTCACGATGTAGAACTCAACTTGATTACCAATGATTACGGAACCTATTTTGCCGCAGGACGAAGATACACAGACCGTGTTTATGTTCGTGATATTTCGTTTGCAGGAATTTTGGGTCTCAATGCTATTTATCCCCAAGAGATGATAAAATCCCTTCGGGTAACGAGAGAGGTAGTATCTAAAATGGGATATAAAGTTTCTACAGAAGAGGTTGTTAAGGAAATCGATGCTCCTTGGGATGCCATTACAGACGATAGAAAACAAATAATGGCCCAGTTTAAAAGCAACAGTATCACTCGTCGTACTGATGATGTGGTCTGGATATGGGCGGTAGATGATTTGTTTAAGTCTCATCCTGAACTAGCCGATTGGAATTGGTTTTATACCAATGGGAAAAGTAATTTTGACAGCCTTTACGCTCCTTGGTTTGATAAAACAGATGGTTTGTACAAAGGTCAAAACACTTTTCAGGACTTGCAATCCGATGGCTATCCGGATGGTTATTCCCAGGCGGATTGCGTATTGATAAAAAGTACTTCTACCAATTGTTTGTACTATAAAGCAATGCTGTCTCTAGCCAATGCTGCCCAAAAATGCAATTTGCACAAAGAATCTAAAGTATGGACCAAAAAAGCCGAATCGCTCAAAAAGGCTATTCTCAAAGAATTACTACTGCCGGATGGCACCTTTACTTACTTTAAAGACAGAAACGGAAAAGTATTGCCGAACCAACACAATCTGGGAACTGCATTCGCTATTATTTTTGGTATTGTAAAAGGGGAAGCGGCCAGAAAAGCTATTGATAATTATCCATCGAATCAATATGGAACTCCTTTAATACATCCGTTTTTAGGCAAAGGAACAGGAGATCACAATGCCGCCGCCTGGCCCTTTTGCGATACTTTTTTCTTGCAAGCCAAGGAAATTGCAGACGGCAAAGACTATACAGCATACAATGCAGCACTACTTGCACGAACAATGGGAACTAAATTTTCTGAAAAAAGAGATAAAGAATGGGGAGGTTTTGGTTCGTTTCACGAGAAAGTAACCTTGCCATCAGGTTTAATTTCGGGTTCAGGTTCACAACTATGGACATCGGCGGCTTTTATGAATGTATGTTTGAGAGCCAAACTTGTTGATTTAAAATAAATAAAATGAAGTAAATAGCATTAAACCAATATATATCCTTAAAATCAAATAATAAAGTAATGAATAGATTAAAAATAGTTTTCAGTTTAGTTCTTGTGTTGGTATTACCACAACTTATGGCACAACCCCTGATTAAATATTCCAATGGTAATCCAGAATACAGTATTCAATGGGACAAGCAATTTGCCCAGATTAATGTATTGATACCTGAAATTGAAATAAACGATAAATGGGTTTCCGTTAAAGAATTTAAAAATATCCGTTGGGAGAAAAAAGAGGGAATTCGACTAAGTGAAGTGAACAATTATAATGGCAAAGTCGACTATTTGTATCTTATTTGCGAGAACCATCCCATGATTTCTAATTTTACAATTGTATTCGAATTAATGGAAGGACGCCCCTATTTGGTAATGAACTCTTCATTAAAAGCTTCGGAAAAATTCAAATTGGGCGGAATCAAGTTGTTTAATTCTGCCAAAGAAAATATGGTTTTACCTGGTAACAGCAAAGATTGGATGGTCTTTACTGAAAGTGCTTCTGCCCCGCATACCGGTGGATTGATGTATCCATATCAATTGAATACCAAAAAAGCAAAAGAAGGAACGTATTCTAAAGCGCATACCGGAGTTTGGTTGAGTATGTTGGTTAACGACAAAAAAAATTGCGCATTTTCTTTTGCAAGTATAGCCAGTGAATTATGGCCTAATAATTTCAAATGGGAATTGCCTGTTACGGATGATTTCAATAAACTAAAAGTTTCTGCTCGAAGTGGTGCGATTTTCGAAAGAGAAAAAATTTGGGTTCCCGCCGGAAATACGATTACTACCGATGCTTTTTTGGTTGGCTATTGGGAAAATCAACGTCCAACAAATGTATTATTGGAAACAGGAAAAATTATGGGCGAAAATGTGCGAAAAGGAAAACCGATGCGCTTTCCAGAAGCAGGTTGGAGTTCTTGGCATTCCTATGATCGGAAGATCACTGAAAAATCATTTTTGACTTCCGCTGATTTTATAAACAAGAATTTGAAAGAGTTTGGTTGGAAAACCATTCAAATAGATGGAGGCTGGTGGACAGAGCCTGGAATGTATAGTGTTGATGATACAACTTTTCCTAATGGAATTCGATACCTGTCAGATTATGTAAATAAGTTGGGTCTTGACTTTGGTCTTCACGTAAGTCCTTTACGAACCAATCCTAAAGATCCAATTAGTTCAAAACATCCTGATTGGATTTTGAAACCATTATTCAATAAAAAAATAGCAAAAGGGGATGATGAAATGGCGACAACTGTTGGAACAGTTTATGTTGATGGAAGCCACCCTGAAGTACCCGCTTTTTCAGCAGCGCGATACCAACAAATCGTTGAAGGCTACAGACCTTCGTTTATGAAATGGGATCACACTTATGGAGGTTTAGAAGAAGGTGTACGATTTGATTCCACTATGACTTTTATGCAGGCACACAATAAAACGATACGTGCAATTAGAAGTGCTTTGCCTGATGATTTAATAGTGACGCGCAGTATGGGTTATGTATTTGGAGCTTTAGAATGTTATGATGCCATCCGAATAGGCAACGACATCAATCATCCTGGATATAAATCAGAAGCTGAACCCTATACCAACATCACCTATGGCAAAACCTTAGGGACTATTGAAGACGAAAGAGTGGAAAAAGGCTTAATTCGATTCGCTCGTGCCGTAGCACAAAACTATTATATTCACAAAAATATTGCTATTGTAGATCCAGATGCTTTTTTTGTTTCGCCTCAATATACCATTGATGAAGCAAAATGCCACATGACTTTGGAAGCCATAATGGGGGGACTTTTCTTTTTTGGAGATAAAGTCGAATCGCTCCCAGCTGAACGATTGGAATTATTAAAAAATAAGGATATTATCGCAGTGAACAAACTTGGCGTTCATGCCGTTCCTCTCGATTTATTTTCGGGGGTTGACATTCCAACAATTTGGAAATTAGAAACCAAAGACCGTCTTATCATTACCATATTCAACTGGATGGACAAGGATGTTAGTAAAACATACAATCTAAAAACGGATTTCGAGTTAAATAATTCAAAATACAAATTGACTGAATTATGGACCCAAAAGAATTTCAAAATCGAGTCCAATAAGTTAACATTGGATCAACCCGCTCATACAGTGAAGATAATTGAGTTTGTGAAAAAATAATTTTCATTAATAAATAGACATAATAATTACTAATGTTTACTAAAAATTCTAATAGGAAATTGTTTAGAAACACTAGTTATAATTAAATTATATAATATGAGTATCTTAATAAAAAAAACGAGATTTCTATTGGTATTATTTTCATTACCAGTAATAATAAATGCCCAAATTGAAAAAAGAACAGCAACCAAGCCTAACATCCTTATCATCTTGGCGGATGATTTGGGATATTCGGATATAGGTTGTTATGGAGGCGAGATTAAAACTCCCAATATAGACAGACTTGCCGCAGGTGGAGTAAAGTTTGCGCAAATGTACAATACGGCGAAATGTTCTCCCTCAAGAGCCTCTATGTTAACGGGTCTTTATTATCAGCGCACCAATGCTGATTATGGTAATGCTGCAACTATGGGCGAGGTTCTAAGGCCTGCTGGATACACTACTTTTTGGTCTGGAAAACAACACGCAAAATTCAACCCAACTACCCGAGGTTTTGACAGATATTACGGGATGATTGGTGGTTGCGAAAACCATTTTAATCCAGGGTTCGCGGCGGCTCCCGGCCAACCGGTTCCTGCCCATAAAATTGCTGGAAATAAATGGTCATTAGACGATAAAAATAGTCCGGAAAATAGTAATTATATCCCTCAAGATCCAAAATTTTATGATACCGATGCCTTCACGGATCGTGCTTTGACTTGGCTAGAGGAATATAAAAATGACAACAAACCCTTTTTTCTTTATATGGCGTATACGGCACCGCATTGGCCCTTACAAGCCTGGCCTGAAGATATAGCCAAATATAAAGGCGTTTATGATAATGGCTACGAGGCAGTTCGTCAAGCACGATACAAACGTCAAGTAAAATTGGGATTAATAGACCCAAAGACCGCTCCTTTACCACCGATGGAAATTGGAGAAACCAAACCCAAATGGGAAAGTCTATCTCTTGAGGAACGAAAAAAAGAAGCCAAACTAATGGAAATTTATGCTGCAATGGTTGATCGCTTGGATCAAAACATTGGACGCCTACTAAAACAGATAGAAGCTCAAGGACAACTAGAAAATACTTTAGTTTTCTTTCTTTCCGATAACGGAGGTTGTGCGGTTGATCCCAAGGTGGATTATGAAGATGCCAATGCTCCTTTGGGTAGCGTAGCAAGTTATCCGAGTTATGGGCAAAATTGGGCAACGGTTAGCGACACGCCCTTGCAAAAATGGAAAACGACCAGTCACGAAGGAGGAATCAATACCCCATTAATTGTAAATTGGCCAGCGGCTATAAAAGCTAGAAAAGATTGGAATCAAGAACCTGTTCATCTTATTGATATTATGCCTACGGTTTTAGCTGTTTCTGGGGGAAATTTACCTGGGGAATCTAAAGAATCAAATATTCCCATTTCAGACGGTATCAGTTTATTGCCTGCTGTAAAAGGAGATAAACTTGATCGAAAAAGTCCATTGTATTATCAATTTTCTAAAAGTGCAGCCGTTCGTGATGGAGAATGGAAACTGGTACGTTTAGGTCCTAGTTGGGAACTATACAATATGAATGAGGACCGAACGGAAACCAATGATTTGATCGCGCAACATCCAGATATTGCCAAGAAAATGGAAATGCAGTGGTTGGCTTGGTGGAAAGATTGTACAAAAACAGAATGGACTGGTAAAGCCCCAAAAGAATTAAAAGACGAGTAAATAAATTAAATTTAGTCGTTATCAATTAAAAATACAATACTGTTTTATATTTTAAACTATTATTAAATTTAACAGTCTTATACCCTAAATAATAAATTTTAATTATGAATAAATATAGTTTAGAAAGCTTTAAAAGTACAAGAAAAATTATCCTTATTGCGCTCATTGCTTTCTCTAATTTGGCTATTAGTCAGGTAGGTCCACAAC
>CAZHVE010000097.1:0-5886 GCA_964535705.1 uncultured Flavobacterium sp. | reverse complement strand
CTTCGGGACTTTTGGTCATTGCCAAAACCGAAGCGGCTATGACGCATCTCGCCAAGCAATTTGAAGCCAAAACTACCGAAAGGGAATACATTGCGCTAGTTTGGGGAAATGTGGTTGCCGACGAAGGAACGATAGAAGGCAACATTGCCCGCCACGTAAAAGACCGAATGCAAATGGCGGTTTTTGCCGACCCAGAAATTGGGAAACCTGCCGTGACGCATTACAAAGTGTTGGAACGTTTTGGCTACGTGACGCTGGTTTCTTGTATTCTCGAAACGGGAAGAACCCACCAGATTCGGGTGCACATGAAACACATTGGACATCCTATTTTTAATGACGAGCGGTATGGCGGTCATTTGATTTTGAAAGGAACTACGTTCACGAAATACAAACAATTCATTGATAATTGTTTCAAAGCCTTGCCACGACAAGCTTTGCACGCCAAAACACTTGGTTTTGCGCATCCTACCACCGGAGAAATGATGCGTTTTGACACTGAATTACCGCAAGATTTTCAGGATTGTATTGAGAAATGGAGAGGCTATTCGAAAACGCATTCAAGTGAGGAAGAAGAATAAAAAAAGAATCAAATAGTGTCACTATGAAAATTGTTATTTCACCAGCCAAATCCCTAAACTTTGAAAAAGAGTTACCCACCGAAAAATATTCGGAATCATTGTTTGAAAAAGAAGCGCGTCAAGTGCATCAGGTTTTGAAGCAAAAATCACCCGCGGCACTTTCGGCCTTAATGACTATTTCAGACAAGCTAGCTGATTTGAATTGGCAACGCAACCAAGATTGGAAAATCCCCTTCACTCTAGAAAATGCACGTCCGGCCATTTACGCTTTTGATGGTGATGTTTATACCGGATTGGATGCCTATTCGATTCCAATAGCAAAACTGGACATTTTGCAAGAGCGTGTGCGAATTTTATCCGGTTTGTATGGACTCTTAAAGCCACTGGATTTAATGCAGGCGTACCGATTGGAAATGGGGACCAAATTACCCATTAACGACAGCAAGAATCTATACGAATTTTGGAAACCCATTATTGCCAAATCCTTAAACAAAGAACTCCAAGAAGAGGAGTTGTTTGTGAATTTGGCTAGCAATGAATATTTCTCAGCAGTGGATGTCAAAGCATTGAAAGTCCCCGTAATCACTCCGGAATTCAAAGATTATAAAGACGGAAAATTGAAGATAATTAGCTTTTTTGCCAAGAAAGCTCGTGGTTTGATGGTGCGTTACATCATTGATGCGAATGCTGAAACGATCGATGACTTAAAAGGATTTAACTATGAAGGCTATCAATTTGACGCCAATTTATCCAAAGGAAATCAATTGGTTTTTACGAGATAAAATTCAAAATATATTCTTAAAAAAACACCACAAATCCGCAAATTACCTAAAGATTTTAATCTCTTTAGGTTTAATTCCTCGAAGCTCTGCTTCGATTTTTTGACACAGATTTCACAAATTAACACAGATTTTTCGGTGCAAATTTGTGCAATCTGTGTTTTTTTTAATACCTCTGGGGCTTTGCCCCGAGGTAGTTTATTACACTATAAATTTGCGAATTTGCGGTCTATGAATTTTTAAATCAGCATTATCTATCGAATCGTTTTTACAAACTCCTCAATACTTTCAACTCCATTCTCCGTTAGGTTTTTAATGAAAGCACTACCTATAATGGCTCCTTTTGCAAATTGTGTGGCTTGGTTAAACGTAGTTTTATCGCTAATTCCGAAACCTATTATTTGTGGATTTTTTAAATTCATGGCAGCGATGCGTTTGAAATAATTTTCTTGCGTGCTTCCAAAACCCGATTGGGAACCGGTAACACTCGCCGAACTGACCATATAAATAAACCCATCCGAAACGCTATCTATAAAATGTATGCGCTCGTCAGAAGTTTGTGGCGTAATCAAAAACACATTTATTAAACCATATTTCTCAAAAGTGGCTTTGTATTGGTCAGCATAAACATCCACGGGTAAATCAGGAATGATTAATCCATCAATCCCAATTTCAGCACATTTCTTGCAGAAATTTTCTATTCCGTATTGCAACATTGGGTTAAAATATCCCATAATCACTAACGGAATAGCAACTGTTTTACGAATATCCTTAAGCTGGTCAAACAAGACTTGTGTGGTCATTCCGTTATGCAAAGCTTGGGTAGAACTCTCCTGAATAGTTGGTCCATCCGCCAATGGATCGCTAAATGGCAATCCGATTTCAATCATGTCAACTCCATTTTTTTCTAAATCTTTTATGATTTTTGCGGTATCGTTTAGATTTGGGTAACCCGCTGAAAAATAGATGGAAAGTATTTTTTTGTTTTCTTGTAATTTTTGGTTTATTCTGTTCATTTTTATATTTTAATCAGATTCAGTATCTGTTTTTAATCTTATTTTTAAATGTAAGTACCATACGTCCAAGCCATTTCATTAGACTCCAATTTCACTTGAATGCGTTTATAATGTATTCCTTCGTAGGTGTCGGCCAGTTGAAGTTCTCTCGGGCTAAGTTGATACAGTATTCCGCTGATGCTATCCTCTGGATTTTGAGTTGCTGTAATAATAGGGTATTGAATTACACCAAATTCTTCTTCAATTTGTATTTTCTTTACGGCGTAGCCTATCAATTTATCATCAGTACCTATTAGAACGCGTCCAAAAATAGTATCTTGAATCTCTTTATCTTTTAAAGTTCCGTATGCAAATAAATTTTCCATTTTCCTCGCTTTTTATCTCAACCCAACAGGTTTTACTAACCTATAAAGTTTGGTTTTGTACTTTTGTTTTTGCTATATGCTTATAGGGTTGGGAGGATATCTCACGTCATTATAGGGCACGAAGCAATCTCATTCATAAAGCGTATCGCCTTACCGATGGTTAACAGGAAAGTGTAACGCCCAATTATAATTTAAAATAATCAATATACGTATTCAAATCTTTGTCTCCACGACCCGATAAATTGATGACTACTATATCTTCGGGTTTGAATTTCATTTTGTCTAAAACAGCAAAGGCATGGGCAGTTTCAATGGCAGGAATAATACCTTCGGTTTTTGATAGTTTGATTCCCCAATTCATAGCATCTTCATCAGTTATAGCAATAAAATCGGCACGTTTAGTTTCAAATAAATGAGCGTGCATCGGACCAACACCTGGATAATCTAATCCGGCAGAAATAGAATAGGGTTCGGTAATTTGACCATCAGCACTTTGCATCAAAAGGGTTTTACTACCGTGTATAACACCAATTTTTCCCAAAGCCGAGGTTGCGGCACTTTCTCCAGAATCTACACCTAAACCAGCAGCTTCTACTGCAATGATTTTTACCTCATGGTCGTCTAGGAAATGATAAAAAGTTCCTGCAGCATTGCTTCCTCCACCAACACAAGCTACAACATAATCAGGATTTTCCCGTCCTTCTTTTTCAAGCAATTGTTGTTTAATTTCTTCTGAAATTATAGCTTGAAAACGCGCTACCATATCTGGATACGGATGCGGTCCTACAACTGATCCAATGATATAATAGGTATTTTCGGGATTGTTAATCCAATCTCTAATTGCTTCATTAGTAGCGTCTTTTAGCGTTTTAGAGCCCGATGTAGCCGGGCGTACTTCAGCACCAAGCATTTTCATTCTTGCTACATTTGGAGCTTGACGTTTGATATCAACTTCTCCCATATAAACAATACATTCTAGTCCCATCAAAGCGCATACTGTAGCAGTTGCCACACCATGTTGACCCGCTCCAGTTTCAGCAATGATTCGGGTTTTACCTAATTTCTTAGCCATTAAAATTTGACCAATAGTGTTGTTTACTTTATGGGCACCCGTATGACATAAATCTTCTCGTTTTAGATATACTTTGGTGTTGTATTCCTTTGACAAACGCTCTGCAAAATAGAGTGGAGTAGGACGACCTACATAATCTTTAAGTAAGTATTTGAATTCTTCTTGAAAGCTAGGTTCAGCACTAATCTTTAAATAATTTTGACGTAATTCTTCAACATTAGGATACAGCATTTCAGGAATGAAGGCACCGCCAAAGTTGCCATAAAATCCTTTTTCATTAACGTGATAGCTCATTTTTTATGTTTTTTGTTCTGGGTTTTTTGTTCTCGGTTGTTGATTTTCGCTACAACTAAAAGCGTTCCACTATTATATTTAATAATTCTATGTTTTTTAATCCAGGTTCGATTTCAAATTTACTATTTATATCAATGGCATAAAGGGGCAAATTGGTATTCGAGATTTCATTTACTGCACTCATTTCATTAATTCCTATTCCACCACTCAAGAAAAAAGGTTTTGTTGAGGGATAGTTTTCAAGAACCTTCCAATCAAAAGTGCTCCCGTTTCCGCCAGGTAGTTTTCCTTTGGTGTCAAAAAGGAAATAATCACACCCTGTTTCGAACGGTTTAAGCAAATCGAAGTCAAAGGTATCTAAAATTGAAAATACTTTTATGATATCTATCCCTTTTGGTGTATATTTTTTTAATGATTTGCAAAATTCGGCCGATTCATGTCCGTGCAATTGGATAACTTGCAAATCGTATTTTTCTATTTTTTCTAGAATTTCATCAAAATTAGCATCGACAAAAACACCCACTTTCTGAATTGACTTGGGTAATTCGGGAATGATTCCATCAAAATAACGTGCCGATTTCTCCCAAAATATAAAGCCCATATAATCGGGTAGGAGCGAGCCTACTTCGAGAATATTGTCGGGATATTTCATTCCGCAGATTTTGATTTTCATTTTTATAATTTTGAAATAAATTCACTTGCAGCTTTACCCGCATTATCGGTTTTCATAAAGTTTTCTCCAATCAAAAAACCTCTGTAGCCAAAAGGCTTTAGCTCATTGATGGCTTCAATAGATGAAATACCACTTTCGGAAACTTTTACAAAATCATTTGGTATTTTGTCGGCAAGTTGTTTGCTAAAATCTAGACTCACTTCGAAGGTTTTTAGGTTTCGGTTGTTTACGCCAATCATATCTAGAGTTGGCATTATTGATTTTTCCAATTCTTCCAAATTGTGAACTTCCAATAATACTTCTAGACCTAAACCTTTAGCAAATTCCGATAAATTTTTGATTTCCTCCCTTGTCAAAACTGCCGCAATCAGCAAAATCAAATCGGCACCGTGCGCTTTGGCTTCTAAAATTTGATACTCATCCACAATGAATTCTTTTCGCAAAAGCGGAATGGTTACACTAGCTCTTGCCAAAAGTAAATCGTCTAATGAACCGCCAAAATATTTGCCATCGGTCAGAACCGAAATTCCGCAAGCACCTGCATCTTCATATCCTTTTACGACTTCTTCCACCGTGAAGCCATAATTAATTTCGGCTTTGGAAGGCGAGCGGCGTTTGTGTTCGGCAATGATTCCTGAGTTGCTGTTTCGCAAATTTTCGCTCAAGGAAATCGTCCTTTTTCCAAAGAAAACAGAAGCTTCCAACTGCGAAACGGGAATTATTGATTTTTTAAGAATAACTTCTCGTCTTTTGTCGATTATGATTCTATCGAGTATGTTCATTTATTATAATTTAAAGATTGAAAAATTTAAAGATTGAAAAATCCAATCTAAATAAAAAATTAGTCTTTGATTTTAGTGCTTAAATATTTTATAAAATTGGACAAGTTTTGAGATATTTCTATACTTGTTTTATAACTTTCTTCAATTTCTATTTGGGAACAAAAGCCTAATTCCCGCGATACTATTAGCATACTTCGAACTTCGGCGCAACTTCCTTTTGAGATTTTTAAATATCTAATAAGTTGTTTATTGTTATTATATTCAGAACCTTCTGCAATATTATTAGTTATTGAAATAACGGCTCTTTTTATTTGATCTTTAAAACCA
>CAZHVE010000096.1:0-5887 GCA_964535705.1 uncultured Flavobacterium sp. | reverse complement strand
GTTTCAAAGTGCCAATTTCGTCCGCAAAATATTCATTTCCGGTAGCCATAAATTTTATTTTCTGACCTTTTTTTATCTGACCGTTTTTCACTCTGAAAATAACTTCAATTCCGCGAAAGGGATTGTAATGAGAATCAAAAATTAAGGCTTGCAAGGGTTCGTCAACAATTCCTTTTGGAGGCGGAATTCTTTCGATAATGGCGGCCAAAATATTTTCGACACCCAAACCCGTTTTCCCTGAAGCGTGTATAATATCCTCGAGTTTGCAACCCAATAAGTCAACAATATCATCGCTAACTTCCTCTGGATTGGCACTTGGTAAATCTACTTTATTCAAAACAGGAATAATTTCCAAGTCATTTTCTAGAGCCAAATATAAATTTGAAATCGTTTGTGCCTGAATACTTTGTGCTGCATCCACAATCAAAAGCGCTCCTTCGCAAGCCGCAATGGAGCGAGAAACTTCATACGAAAAATCCACATGGCCTGGTGTGTCAATCAAATTCAGGATGTATTCTTCACCCTTGTAGGTGTATTCCATCTGGATGGCGTGACTTTTTATGGTAATCCCACGTTCGCGTTCCAAGTCCATATTATCCAGCAATTGCGCTTTTTCCTCCCGCGCCGTAACCGTATGTGTGGCGCCAAGTAGTCTGTCGGCAAGCGTACTTTTTCCGTGATCAATGTGCGCAATAATACAAAAATTCCGTATATTTTTCATTCTCTATTTATGTCAATTTAAGTGTTCAACTGAGCGCAGTCGAAGTTTGGGCGTGACCCTCCGTAAAACTCTGGGTCGGGCTATTCGCTATATCTTTTGTTCCGCTATCGCTCCACAAAAGGATGCCGCTGCGATCCCTCACGCAAACTCAATTAATCTGCAAAGATAGTTTATTAGATTTGACAACTTTCAAAAAGTTGTCAAATCTATTGCAAATAGGTACTTTTGTAAAAAAATTTACTTGATAAAAATCGGCAACATAGTTTTACCTGAATTTCCTTTACTACTTGCACCTATGGAAGACGTGAGCGATCCGCCCTTTCGAAGATTGTGCAAAATGCATGGTGCAGATTTGATGTATTCCGAATTTATTTCTTCCGAAGGGTTGATTCGTGACGCCATCAAAAGCCGAATGAAATTAGATATTTTCGATTATGAAAGACCAGTTGGGATTCAGATTTTTGGCGGTGATGAGGAAGCAATGGCACTTTCTTCCAAAATCGTCTCTACCGTAAATCCAGATATAATTGATATAAATTTTGGGTGCCCCGTAAAGAAAGTAGTTTGCAAAGGCGCAGGTGCAGGGGTTTTGAAAGACGTCGATTTAATGATTCGATTGACCCAAGCCGTTATCGACAGTACACATTTGCCAGTAACGGTAAAAACTCGTTTGGGCTGGGACGACAATTCCATCAATATTGACGAGGTGGCTGAGCGTTTACAAGATATTGGAGTAGCAGCTTTAAGTATTCACGCCAGAACTCGCGCCCAAATGTATAAAGGCCATTCCGATTGGTCTCATATTGCCCGAGTGAAAAACAATCCCAGAATTACGATGCCTATTTTTGGCAATGGCGATATTGATACCCCTGAAAAAGCATTGCGTTATAAAAACGAGTATGGCATCGACGGAATTATGATTGGTCGAGCTGCCATTGGGTATCCTTGGATTTTCAACGAAATTAAACATTACTTCAAAACAGGGGAACATTTAGCGAAACCAACAGTTACTAGTAGAGTGGAAGCCGTTCGCAATCATCTTACTTGGGCAATGGAATGGAAAGGGGAAAGATTAGGAATTGTAGAAACCCGTCCTCATTATTCTAATTATTTCAAAGGGATTCACTCCTTTAAAGAATACAGACAAAAATTAGTTACTCTTGATACCCCGGAGGGATTATTTGCCGTTTTGAGTGAAATAGAAACTGCTTATTCGGATTATCAAATGGTTTAAAACTTATAGGTGTCCAAAATCATCAGGTTTTCTTATACTATAAATTTTAATCTCTTTAGGTTTAATTCCTCGAAGCTCTGCTTCGATTTTTTGACACAGATTTCACAAATTAACACCGATTTTCCTGTGCAAATTTGTGAAATCTGTGTTTTTTTTAATACTTCTGGGGCTCTCCCCCGAGGTAGTTTATTCCAACAATTTTTTACTCACGCGACTACTCGCAATCAACGAAGCCGTAAATCCAAGGGTTAGGATGGTTAAGAAAACAATCAGGACGTTTTCAATCGTAAAAACTACGGGATATGCCAGCGTTGGAGTAATCATCACGAGTTCATAATGTTGTTGCAATAACACGATGACAATCCCTAAAGTCAAACCAATTATTCCGCCAAAAATGCTCAATAATGTGCCTTGAAGCAGGAATATTTTGCGCAAATCCTTGATTTCAGTCCCGAGATTCAATAGTGTTTTCAGATTCCCTTTTTTGTCCAGAATCATCATGATCAATGCGCCAATCAAGTTGAAAAGAGCAATGATAATCACCAAAGTAAAGATGAGATACACGGCGAGATTTTCGGTATTCAACATTTTATACAAGGATTCGTTGAGTTGAGCCCTATTTTTAATGGTGATTTTATTTTGGAAAATAGTTTGAAGTTTGCCGATGATGGCATTTTCATCAGCCCCTTTTTTCAGTTTGACTTCAATTCCCGAAATTTGATTGGGTTTGTATTCTAATAATTCTTGGGCCAAACCTAAATTGGCAAAAACATATTTAGAGTCTAAGTCTTCGCTTATGGCATAAATACCAACGGGAATTACAGCTATTTCATTAAAAGCTTCTGCAGGATTTTCTATAGTCCCTTTTCCGGGTTTTGGTGCTAAAACTTCTAGCGAATTGTTGAAATCAAGCAATCCCATCGAGAATTTTTGTGCAATTCCATAACCAACGACCACTTCATCCGTATTAGGCTTTAACCAATCGCCGTTGTAAAGTGTTTTTTTAATTGCATTTACCTTACTATACGTAGAATCTATTCCTTTCAAGTAAGTGACTTCCTGTTTTCCGTCAAAAGTAAATAAAACACGCTCTTCTATAATTTTACTATAGCAGACAAAACTCTCTATTTCTTTGATTTTGTTTTCTTGGTTTGGCGAAACAAAAAAAGATTTTCCTAAAGTGCTGCTTATTTTTAAATCAGGATCAATAGTATTGGAAAATGAAAGGCTGAAAACTTTTAGTCCGCTAAAAACGGATAAAACAACGAACAATGCCATAGCGCCAACGATTATTCCCATACTGGCAATGCGATTTATTATATTAATAGCATTATTTTTACTGTTGCTAAAAATATAACGTTTGGCTATGTAAAGGGGAAAATTCAAGTTAGGATTGTCTGCGTTTTTCTAAAAGCTCCCGATTTTCGATAGGATTTTCTTTGGAAGACAAAGCATTGTCAATTTTCTCAATATAATCTAGGGAGTCGTCTATGAAGAAAACCAAATTAGGCACTTTTCGTAATTGCAGGCGAACTCTTTGAGATAAATCGTGTTTGATTAATTTAGAATTTGTTTTAATTGCCACTAATGTTTCTTTGGCTTTGTCTTGGGGAAAAATGCTTAAATGAACCGTCGCTACTGATAAATCTGTAGTTACGCTAACTTTTGATACCGAAATTATCAAATTGGCAACTCCATTTTTTCTCACTTCACCTTGTAGGATATCTACCAAATCTTTTTGGATAACGCCACCAATTTTTTTCTGTCTATTTGTTTCCATTGTGCAAAAATACAATTTTTTTAAAGCTACAAAGTCACTAAGCTGCAAAGTTTAAGTTTTTCAGAGTTTTAAATCATAGGAATTAATAATCTCAGAATTTTTATTTCATATATTTACAATAAAAGCGTCGAGTTCTAGCGGCTTTACTTCTTCAGTTCGCTAATGTTCGGGTTTGACAAATCCATTAGAAAATGAAAAAAATTGAACATATAGGAATCGCGGTCAATGATTTAGAATCGGCATCAATAATTTATGAAAAACTATTTGGTGCGCCAGCTTATAAGCAAGAGGAAGTCGCCAGCGAAGGTGTAAAAACTGCTTTTTTTAGGAATGGACCCAATAAAATCGAACTCCTTGAAGCCACTAATCCCGAAAGTTCTATTGCTAAGTTTATTGCAAAAAAAGGGGAAGGAATTCATCATATAGCTTTTGAAGTTGAAGATGTACAATTCGAAATAACCCGTTTAAAAAAGGAGGGATTTGTTGTTTTAAATGAAGCCCCAAAAAAGGGAGCTGATAATAAACTAGTTGTCTTTTTACATCCTAAAAGCACCCATGGAGTTTTGATAGAATTGTGCCAGAAAATATGACACACTAATTTCGCAAAACACAATTTGGATAGCATTCTAATAATCAGTTGTTTTGTTAATCTAAACACCACATTAAAATAACTCGATAAAAATCTAATTCAAAAATAGTTGCATCAAATTAAAAATAGTGGTAATTTCGCATCCGCACAAATGGTCCTATAGCTCATTCGGTTAGAGCAACTGACTCATAATCAGTAGGTGCTTGGTTCGATTCCAAGTGGGACCACCACAAAATCCTTCAAAATTATATTTTGAAGGATTTTTTTTATAAAAATACACAAAAAAACCCCTCATCGATTAAAACTAGCATTTAATCGATAATTTATTTGATTTTCAATTAATAAATTATGTATCTTTACAGTCTTTAATGACTTATGAGTTACAGATTAAAAGTTCACATTTTTTTTTAATACAAGGATGAAAACTATTGTAAATAAGTTTTTTGTTTTAGTCATCTACATGTTGGGTCTTGTAAATATTTATGCGGCACCTCATCCGCCAATGCCTACTGGTAAACGTCCCCCTCCAGCGCCAGGATTGCCCATTGATGAAAACCTTCCAGTTCTATTAATAATCGCTATATTATTCGGAATATATATTGTTTATAATCAATTCTTAAAGCAAAAAATTCAATACTAATTTAGATTTTTTATTGCGTATAATCTGGAAACATATTTGCCAATAACATCAAATTCAAGATTTACTTTGGTGTCCACTTTGAAAATTTTGAAATTAGTGTGTTCAAAAGTATACGGAATAATAGCAACACTGAACTCGTTTTTCCTTGAATCGACCACCGTCAAACTCACCCCATTTACCGTTATTGAGCCTTTTTCGATAGTAATATTATGGAGCGATTCATCATAGTTAAAAGTGTAATACCAACTTCCATTTGTATCCTTCACGGTGGTGCAAGTGGCAATTTGGTCTACATGTCCCTGAACTATATGGCCGTCTAGTCGATCGCCTAATTTCATTGCTCTTTCAAGATTGACACTATCCCCTTTTTGCCAATGCGAAATAGTCGTCTTTTTTATGGTTTCGCCTATGGCAGTAACGGTATAAAAGGTTTTGTTTATCGAAACAACGGTCAGGCAAATCCCATTATGGGCAACGCTTTGGTCAATTTTAAGTTCTTCGGTAATGGAGGAGGCTATGGTAATGTGAAGATTGTCTTTGTCTTTTTCGATTTCTTGGATAACACCAAGGGTTTCTATAATTCCTGTGAACATTTCTTATTTTATTTTACTAAATTTGCACTTCAAAATTAGCAATAAATAACCTGATGTCATGATAAAAAAAGCAGAAAATATAATCGTTGGAATTTCAATTGGAGATTTAAACGGTATTGGAAGCGAAGTTATTCTAAAAACATTCGAAGATTCTCGGATGTTAGAATTGTGCACACCAGTTATTTTTGCGAATGTAAAAATTATTTCGTTTGTAAAAAAGAGTTTTGAATCCACCTCTATGATTCATGGAATTGATAGATTAGACCAAATAGTTTTAGGAAAAATAAATGTTTTGAATGTTTGGCAAGAAGGAGTAGAGATAAATTTTGG
>CAZHVE010000095.1:0-6103 GCA_964535705.1 uncultured Flavobacterium sp. | reverse complement strand
ATCAATTTTTGCAGGTTGTAGCCAAATTTAAATTAGCCCGCTATTTTAGATTTTTTTATGTACTTCTCGATTTGATTTTATTGAACATTGCGATTTTAGCTTCTTTGTTAATCCGATTCCAAAACGTCAATAACATTGCATTAAAAGAAGTTCAAACGATTTCCTTATTATCCAATATTTTTTGGATTTTTTTCTTGGTTTACAAAGACAACTATAGGGTAATCCGAATAGAAAAAATGAGGAATATACTATCAAAAACTTTTAAAATGGTTGTCTTTCACGCTGCATCCATTTCCTTTTTTGTGTTCCTTTTGAAGTATAAGGACATCTCTCGATTGCGGATGTTTTATTTTTATGTGGTGTTTTTTGTTTTGCTATTTATTTTTAGGATTGCAGTAATCAAATCATTAAAATATATTCGTTCCAAAGGCTTTAATTATAAGTCGGTTATTATAATAGGAAGCAACGCAAGAGCAAAGCAAATTGTTCATGTTTTATTACATAATCTGTCCTATGGTTACAAAGTATTAGGTTTTTTTGACGATGCGGTTGTGGATTCTGACGACATGGGGATACCTTATTTAGGAAAAATAGATACGGTTAAAGACTATGTTGCGACTAATGATGTGGATGAAATGTACATTGCTTTCTCCGCAAAAAAAAGTGCAAAAATCAATGGTTTAATCAAAATTAGTGAACAATTCTTGGTGCGGATCAAATTTATTCCCGATTTTCAGGCGTTTACCAATTCGAAAATAGTAACCCTCGATTTTTATGACCATATCCCCGTTTTAATGTTGCGGAGCGAACCCTTAGAATCAGGGATGAACCGCCTTTCGAAAAAAATATTTGACCTCTTTTTTGCGGTACTTGTTGTTGTATTTGTTTTTTCATGGCTGTTTCCAATTCTAATCCTTCTAATTAAGTTGGATTCTCCTGGACCTGTTTTTTTTAAACAACAACGTTCAGGGAGAGATTTAAAAATCTTTACCTGTTATAAATTCAGGACGATGCACGTAGGTCTTACCAACAATAATAGCCAAGCTAAGCCCGGAGATCCACGTGTGACTCGATTAGGAGCCTATATGCGTAAGTTCAGTATAGATGAATTGCCACAGTTTTTCAATGTGTTGCTAGGTAACATGTCCGTGGTGGGACCTCGTCCTCACATGCTAAAGCATACGGAACATTACGCTGAAGTGATGCCTCATTACCCAGTGCGTCATTATGCCAAGCCAGGCATAACAGGATGGGCTCAAATAAATGGTTTTAGAGGGGAAACGCCTTTTCTTGAAGACATGAAAAACCGAGTGGAACACGATATTTGGTACATTGAAAATTGGGTCTTTTACTTAGATATTAAAATCATTTTCAAAACCATTTTTAATCTCTTTCGCGGAGAGCAAAATGCGTATTAGAGTACTCTAGAGATGAGTACAAGTCGAATCTTAGATTTAGTGAATGGCAATGTTCCTTACCTTTTATTCATTTACACGCTGATGATAGTGCCCCCAATCTTTAAATCAATAGATTTTAAATTTAATTTTCAACTGTAATGATATAATTTACATTATTTTTGACTCAAATTTTTAGCGTAACGATTTCCAAATTAGTATCAAATTCTTCATTTATGTCTGTATCCTTTTTTAAAATTAGCGTGCTGTTTTTTTCGAGCTGTTTGTTTTTTTCCTGTACTTCCAAAAAAAACATAGCGTATCTTCAAGATATCGATACTGCCGCGGTTCCCGGCAGCACTCTAGTTTATGAGCCTCAATTACAGCCAGATGATGTCTTAAGCATCACCGTGGCTGCCGAAAACCCGGAAGTGACCGCCATATTCAACTTGCCGGAGGTACAGGGCTTAGTAACCAATACTACTATGCAGAACAGGTTAAAGACCTATCTAATTGATAATGAAGGCTATGTTGATTTTCCGGTTTTAGGTAGGTTAAAATTAGCCGGATTGACTAAAATCGAAGCCATAAAAAAGCTCACAGTAGGTATCGCCGACTATATTAAAAACCCGATTATTACCATACGAATACTGAATTTTAAGATTTCGGTCCTAGGCGAAGTGCAAAGACCGGGCAGTTTTACATTGGGGAGCGAACGCATTACGGTGCTGGAAGCCTTGAGCATGGCTGGAGATTTAACCATTTACGGAAAAAGAAATAATATATTGTTGATCCGAGAAAGTGAGGGGGTCAAAACCTATCATAGGATCGATTTGACATCAACCTTATTTTTAAATTCCCCCTATTACTATTTGGCGCAAAATGACATTCTTGTTGTGGAACCTAATAATACCAGAGTAAATTCTTCGGTGGTAGGGCCGAATGTTTCCGTAATTCTAACGGCAGTATCTATTTTAACCACTATTATGGCCTTGGTTATCAAATTATAAAAAATCATTCAAATGAAAAAAGATAAATTTTATTCCTATGGGGAAGAGGAAAACAACGAGATAAACATCCAGGAACAGTTTTACAAATATTTTTATTATTGGCCTTGGTTTTTTTTGAGTTTGTCTATTGCGATCCCAAGTACGTTGATATACCTTCGGTATACTGCCCCTAAATACAGCGTTGCAGCCGTTATATTAGTCAAGGATGAAAAAAAAGGGGGGATTGAGTCTTCCTTATCCGCTTTTGCTGATATGGGCCTCATGTCAAACCTGAAAAGCAACGTAGACAACGAAATTGAAATCATAAAATCCCGAACCACGATTTTAAAAACCATACGCTCCCTCGATTTAAACATCACGTATTTTTATCCGGGAAGAATAATGCCCCGAGAGTTATACAAAGACAAGCCTATTCAATGTATTTTTTATCCTTATACCGCTAATTTTTATAAAGCAGCCAAAACATTTGAATTTAAAGCAATTAACAACAGTACTTTCGAACTATGGGATGGGGATAAGAGCCTAGGGCAGCATCACTACGGTTCCTTAATACCTTTGAAGGATTCTAAAATGAGGGTTTTGAAAATGCCGGCAGTTCCGTCCGTTGATTTTGACAAGTTTACGACGCTTACCATAAAACTAACCCCTCTTAAGGCAGTGGTAGAAGAACTTTCAGAAATATTGGGAGTAGAATCCATAAGCAAGACCAGCAGTATCGTGAAACTAACTCTAACGAGTGAAATTAGGGAAAAAGGGGAGGACTTTTTGAACGAATTGGTGAAAAATTATAATGAGGATGCCATTAGCGACAAGAATTATGTGTTGAATAACACGATGGACTTTGTTCAATCCCGTATCAAAGATATTGCCTCGGAATTAAGTAATGTGGAGAAGGTAAACGAAAATTTCAAAAAACAAAACCAAATTACGGATCTTACCTCCAATGCAGGATTGTATTTGCAAAGTGCAGAAGGATACGAAAAAGCAGTTATAGAAATAGAGTCGCAGCTCAATGTGGTCAATGATATGATTGATTTTGTGAAAAACAAAGGTAATGCGGTTTTGATTCCCGTCAATATTATGCCGGCAGGAAGCGGTTCTGATATTGTGAAATTTATTGGGGAGTACAATGAAACGGTGATGCAAAAGAATAGAATCATGAAAGAGGGAACCCTCAAGAATGCCATCGTGATTAATTTAAATCAAAGGATAGAGGATTTAAACAGAAATATAAAAGAAAGTCTATCCGTGTTAAAAACCTCATTGAAAACAAAAAAAGAGGATTTAGACAAGCAAAATAGGGTGTTAACAGGCAAGATAAATGGCATACCCTCACAAGAGCGCGAATTTAGAATCATTGACAGGCAGCAGAAAATTAAGGAAACCATTTATTTGTATTTGTTGCAAAAAAGAGAAGAAACCGCTATTTCCTTGTCCGTAACCGAACCCAATGCCAAAGTGGTCGACGAAGCGATTTCCTCTGACAAACCGGTGTCGCCCAAAAAAACGATCATTTATTTACTCACTTTAATTTTAGGATTTGGAATTCCCTTTGTTATTATATATGTCAAAAATTTACTGGACACCAAAATAAAAACAAGGGAAGACATAGAAAAAATAAAAGGGATTCCTTTTATAGCCAGTGTCACATTGGCTGAAAAAAATGAAGTTTTTGCTAAAAATAGCCGGACAAGTTCAGCGGAATCCCTTCGAATTGCAACCAGTAATGTCGAATTTATGGTTAGTGGCGTAAAAGAAGGAATGGCCAAAACGATTTTTGTTACGTCTACGCTGCCTGGAGAGGGCAAAACCTATATTGCCATTAATTTAGCCACTTCTCTCGCAGAAACCAAAAGAAAAGTATTGTTGATTGGACTTGATTTACGTGCCCCGAAAATCAAATCCTATTTTAATATTGATGAATCCATTAATGGCCTGACGGCTTATTTATCTAAAAAGAACCAAAACATTCACGATTATATTCGGCCATCAGGAATTGAAAACTTGGATTTGTTGCCCTCTGGAATAATACCGCCAAATCCTGTTCAATTATTGAAAAATGGGGGTATTGATGCTTTATTTGATGAACTCAAAAAAGAATATGATTACATTGTGGTAGATACCGCTCCCGTTAGTTTGGTTGTGGATACGATATTGATTGCTAAAAATGCAGATGCGTTTGTTTATGTAATTCGATCCAACTATTCTGAAAAGCGCACGTTGAAATTGATTAAATCTTTTTACAAAGAAAAAAAACTGCCTAACATGGGACTTCTATTGAACGGAGTGATGCCTAAAAAAGCTTACGGTTACGGCTATGGTTACGGCTACGGTTATGGTTACGGAGAGGGCTCAGAGACAGAAACAAAAGTTTGGTATATTCGAATGCTAGAAAAAATAAATGATTCATTTAAATTCTAACTTAGCGTCCTCTTAGGCAACATTATGGGATAGCCGAAAAAGGAAATTAACATTTACAACGCATACATCGGTAGGGCTTTTCCGTGGTTCTTTTACCTTCTTCAGGTTTACCTTCTCAAAGTTTTACTGCTGTTTTTTTGAATACAGATTTCACAAATTGATACCTATTTCTTGGCGTCGATTTGTGAAATTTTCTGTTTTTAGTAATACCTCTTTGGCTCTTTCCGAGTATTGCAACATACAAAAAAATAGGCTTACAATGAATAGGATATGGTTGAAACCCTTCGGAATTTCGGGAGAAAATCCCAATTGTAAATACTGAATCAGAAATTCAAAATAAGCTAATTATTCTTTCAAAAGTTTAACCGTTGTGGTTGAGGTATCTTTTATTCTTAAGAAATAAACGCCATTGGGAAAAGCCGAGAAATCTTGTTTCTCGATCATTGATCCAGAATAAATCAACTGGCCAAAACTAGAATACAATTCATATTTTTCGTTTCCTGAGTAGGATTTTAAATGGATAGTGGATTGAAAAGGATTGGGATAAACCCTGTTTTCATTAGCCTCAAAACTTTCGGTATTTAAGAAGGTTGGATTGCAATAATTGGCCGCCCCAACTAATGTCGTCATTTCGTTGCATAGCGAGGAGTAATTGGCCGTTTGCACGGTGTTTAACGTTCCCAAAAGTAAATTTTGATTTATAGTTTCGATTGGATTCGTCGTTAAATTGAAAAATTTTTCTGTACCATCGTCAAATTTTATCAATTTATACTCCGTATTTCTCATTGCTTTTCCATCTCCAGATGTAGGAGTATCTTTGAAAACCTCTGTAAACGCCCATGGTCTAACAGATGTTGCCGTATTTAATAATATTGGCAATAAACTTTTTGAATCTACTGTTTTATTTGAAGGTATTTGCGATTGCCAGTTTGAATATCCAAATAATTCTAATGCTGTTGCAAATAAATCAACAGTGTTAACAAGCGCATCACTACTTCTGTTTGGATTTACAACTGTTGGTCCCGAAATAATAAAAGGCACACTTACGCCTTTCTGATACACACTCCCTTTTGCACTTCCAGAACCTTGATTAATTGCAGGATCATCTCCATTATCTCCAATAAAAACAACGTCTGTATTTGTCCATTTTCCACTACTTTGCAAATAATCAAATAAACGTCCAAGTTCGTGATCCATAGCTTGAACCATGGCTTTATAATATTTTTTTGGATTAGCCGAAATATCTGCCGCTGTTCCACTCAAAGTAGTATCCGAATA
>CAZHVE010000094.1:0-6284 GCA_964535705.1 uncultured Flavobacterium sp. | reverse complement strand
CAAGTATCTACTAATTTGAACACACGATTGATGTTCATTGACATACGCAAAGTATGAATTTGACTTTCTAAACAACCTAACATATGAGCAATTTGTCTATCGGCAAAACCTTTTTGTTTTGCTTCTAAAAGTAATTCTCTTGGTAAAGTATCTAATTTGAAGCTTGATATTTCCTTGTCTAATAAAAATAATCCCTCGTACTGTTTCAAGAACCACATATCAATTTTTGTGATTTCGTGAATTCTGCTCAATGGAATTCCCAGAGCAATCGCATCATAAATTACAAAAACACGATCCCAGCTCGCAAAAGTGAGTTTCTCAATAATCTGTTCGTAGTTTGTATATCCTTTCCCGTCTGCTCCTAGCCCATTTCTTTTGATTTCTAAAGATTGGGTTGCTTTATGCAATGCTTCTTGAAACGAACGCCCAATTCCCATTACTTCACCAACCGATTTCATTTGAATTCCTAATGTACGATCAGCACCTTCAAATTTATCGAAGTTCCAACGCGGAATTTTAACAATCACATAATCTAAAGTTGGTTCAAATAATGCCGAAGTGGTTTTAGTAATTTGGTTATTCAATTCATCCAAATTATACCCCAAAGCTAGTTTCGAAGCTATTTTTGCAATCGGATAACCTGTTGCTTTTGATGCTAATGCGGATGAACGAGATACACGAGGATTTATTTCAATAGCAACAATATCTTCTTTTTCATCTGGTGAAACGGCAAATTGCACATTACAACCTCCTGCAAAATTTCCAATACTACGCATCATCAAGATAGCATAATCTCTCATTTTTTGAAAAGTGGTATCTGATAATGTCATTGCTGGCGCAACCGTGATGGAATCACCAGTATGTATTCCCATTGGATCCATATTTTCGATAGAACAAATAATTACGACATTATCGCTTTTATCTCTCAATAATTCCAATTCATATTCTTTCCAACCCATCAAAGCCTTATCAATCAATACTTCGTGAATAGGTGAAGCTTCTAAACCTCTAGTCAACAGCACATCGAAATCTTCTTTTTTGTAAACCACCGCCGCTCCTGTTCCCCCAAGAGTAAAGGATGGACGAATAACTAACGGGAAGCCAAATTCTTGAGCGATTTCTTTCCCTCGAAGATAGGAAGTACATATCTCAGCAGGAGCCGAAGGAACCCCTATTTTATCAAGTAATTGTTTGAACTGTTCTCTATCCTCGGTTATGTTGATGGCATTAACATCGACTCCAATCATTTTAACATTAAAGTCCTTCCAAATTCCTTTTTCTTCAGCTTCGAGACATAAATTCAAAGCGGTTTGTCCTCCCATAGTGGGCAAAACAGCATCGATTTGAGGATGCGCTTTAAGAATTTCTATGATAGATTTAGTCGTTAAAGGTTTCAAATAGATATGATCCGCCATTGATGGATCCGTCATAATGGTAGCAGGATTTGAATTTATCAAGATCACTTCGATACCTTCTTCACGAATAGAACGTGCCGATTGTGAACCTGCATAATCAAACTCGCAAGCTTGACCGATAACAATTGGACCTGAACCTATTATTAAAACCGATTTTATGGAATTGTCTTTTGGCATTTTTTTGTAGTTTAAAGTTTAAAGTTTACAATTTCCAGTAATACTTTAAAAAATAGTATATAGTTATTTTTTCCTCTTTTTCAACCTCTCCACTCAGAGTAATGTTGAGTGGCGCATGGGTATAAAAAAAGGCGAAACTGACAACAGTAACGCCTTTATGTATGTTTATAAAAACATTATTTTTTATGTCTTGGTTCGCAAGAAACAGTCAATTTGTGTCTTCCTTTGGCTCTACGACGAGCAAGGACTTTTCTTCCATTTGCAGAAGCCATTCTGTCCATAAATCCGTGCTTATTTCTTCTTTTTCTTTTCGATGGTTGAAACGTTCTTTTGCTCATTGCTTTGTATCTTTAAAAATGTATTTACGACGTGGTTGTAGTTTTGAATTTTGTTATTCTAAAACCGAGTGCAAATATACAAAGACTTTTATTTCTAGCAAGTGGTTTTATAATTTTTTTTTTAATTCCTTTTGCTATCTTTGCTACCTTAAATATACACATTATGTTTCATAAAAACATCAAACTTATTATTGCCGGACTTATCATAATTACTAGCATTTGGAGATTTACGGAAAGTGAAATCGGCAATGGAATCTTTCTTATAGTATTGTCTGCCATTCCAATATTTCTTTACTTTAAAAATGAGTTTATCTTATTAGCCTTCTTGAAACTGCGAAAACAAGATTTTGAAGGTGCAAAAAAATGGCTGGCCCACATCAAAAAACCAGAAACGGCTTTGGTAAGAAAACAACAAGGTTACTTCAACTATTTGCACGGCATCATGCTTTCGCAAACGAATATCAACCAATCCGAAAAATATTTCAAGAAAGCAATTGAGTTGGGTTTGTCGATGGATATGGACTTAGCTGTTGCCAAATTAAATTTGGCTGGAGTAGCGATGACCCGCAGAAGAAAACTGGAAGCGACAAATTTACTAAATGAAGCCAGAAAATTGGACAAACAGAATATGCTTGCCGATCAAATCAAAATGATGAAAGAACAAATGAAGAAAATATAGTCCTCACCCCAATCATGTTCTTTAGATAGGGAGAAAAAAACAAAAAAAAGGCGATTAGACATTCTCTAATCGCCTTTTTATTCCAATATAATCTTGGGTAAATTTTCATTAAACCATTTGTATTTGCTTAAAATCATAATGTGCGTTCCTCCTTTGACCACAATACAATTCCGAATGTTTTTTATGAAAAAAATGGCATCGGCATCACCGTGTATGTGAATCACTTTTTTATCCACCTCTACTCTATCCCACAAAACCATTTGCTCGATTGCCCAATCTAAATAATTTTTTTCCAACACAGACAAGTATTTTTGGTACAATTTTATTCGCTGCTTGAGGACATTTCCAAAGGAGAATTTCGGCAATGAATCCAGATTTTGAAATAAGCCTGTAGGCATTAATTTATAGGCTTTTGTGGTCTTGGCAATTTTCATAGTCAATGGCAATTCCAAATTTGATTTGACGCTGGAGATGATAATCAATTTTCTCAAATCCAAATAACGAGCCATTTCTTGAACCAAAACACCTCCAAAAGAAACCCCTATCAAAACTGCTTTTTGATGTGTTACCAATTTTGCCATTCTCTTGGCATATTCCAATAAGGTTTCATTATTTTTAGGAGTTTTCCAGTCCAGTAAATGAATCTCAAAAATGGATTCCGGCAATTTTATTCTTTCGAAAATTAACGAATTGGCCGCCAATCCAGGCATAAAATAAACAGGGATTTTACTCATCTTACTAGTTTTAACGCTTTCATTACAACAACAGTCAATTATTATTACGAAATTTGTATAAAATTAATTTTTTTATTGAAACCAAATTGGATTCCAACTCTATATTAGCAAATAAATTATGAAAACAAAACTGTTTGAAGCAAATTCACGAGGCAATGCCGATCATGGTTGGCTTAAAGCCAATTTTTCTTTTTCATTTGGCAATTACTACAATCCCGAACGCGTTCAATTTGGTATGCTACGCGTTTTAAATGACGACACCATCGCTGGCGGTATGGGTTTTGGAACCCATCCTCACGCCAATATGGAAATTATCACGATTCCACTCGAGGGAGGTTTGAAACATCGGGACAGTATGGGCAACGAAGGTGTTATTCGTTTTGGTGAAGTGCAGGTAATGAGTGCAGGAACTGGAATTCAGCATTCTGAGATGAATGCGAGCCAAAATGAAACCTCAAAAACACTGCAACTATGGGTATTTCCTGACGAGGAAGACGTATTACCAAGATACGACCAAAAATCATTTGATATTGAAAATCAAATCAATACCTTTGTAAACATTGTTTCCCCAAAAGATAAAAATGATGGTAATGCATTATGGGTTTACCAGCAAACTTTTTTTAATCTGGGAATCTTCGAAAAAGATACTTCTATCACTCATAAAGTAAATATTCCTGAAAACGGCGTTTATCTATTCTTAATTGAAGGCGAAATTGAAGTTGACAATCAAATTTTAAAAACTAGGGATGCTATGGGAATAATTGATTTCGAACAATTTGAAATCAAAATTAACTCTAAATCGAAAATACTTCTTATTGAAGTACCAATGAAACACAATTAATCATATGGAAGCTTTTATGACTATGGAAATCAAGGATAATACTTTTGCCAGACAATTTGAAACTATAGTCGATAAAGGATTGATTTCGGTTGAATATTCTTTTCAGGAGAAAAAAATATTTTTAACAAAAATCAATGTTCCGGATTTATTTGAAGACGAAGAAATTATTTCAAATTTACTCCAACAAATCATGGCAATTGCCATCGAACGAAAATGGAAAGTCGTCCCCATACTTCCCAAAATTGTTGTTTTCTTCAAAAAAAACCCCATTTATAAAGAATTACTTCCTCCTGGCATTAGACTTTAAAAATCCATTTATTGGTTTTTTCTATCGGGATTAGCTCGTCTGACAGATCTAGAAGGTGAGACTGTAGGACGTGATGAAGTCCTTGCTGTGGAATGGGTTTCCGGCCTTGTTGATGGGCGTGGTGCTGATGGAACTGCCCGTTTTATTGGCTGACGAGCTCCTGAAGGATTTTGTGGTCGTGGTTGTGGACGTCGAATTGAGGGAGATTCATACCTTTTGGTTGGTGAAATTCTTCTTGCCTCGGGAACATTTGGTCTTTTATAGGTCCTGCCATCATAAACCCTATCATACCTTCCCTCTAATCTATTTTGTCTCACAACAGGAGAACTTTTTCGTCGGTTAGTATAATAATATGTATGATTTACCGGATACCGAACATAACCCCATCTTCGGTAATAATTATTATGGTAGTAATGACTGTGAAAATCCCAATAAACATGATAATAGATGGGAGACCAAGGAGACCAATACGAGGGGTAAAAACCCCAATGCCAAGGAGAAATATAAACCGAAAATGTTGGCAAAAAAAGTGACATGACGATTGGCCAATCATTGGCATAGTAAACCCCATTCGCATATCTATTGATAAAGATTTTTCTATTGACCGTATATACTGGATTTGGGATTTCTGATCTTGAAGGCTCTACAACATAATTTTCACCATACAGTTCTACGTCTCCAATAATTTGTAATATAACTTTTCCATCCTTATTTTTATACCCTTCTATAACGGCTACATCCTGATATTCATTACCGTTTACAGCAACTCGAAGTACAACGGAAAAACTATTGCCTTTCCTATTACTCACAACTTCAATGTAATCTATGGCATTGTCATTGTTTAAATCAAGATTATTGATATGAGAATCTCTATCATTTATAGCCCTCTCGAATGATTCTAAAGTGGGTGACTTTTGAAAAACATCCAAAATAGCATAAAGATTTAGGTTATCGCCAGGCAAACCTAAAGCCACTAGTTCATTTTCTATTTGGGAAAACATAGGTAAACTTAACAAACCAGTTATTAAAATCCCTAAAACATAAATTATTTTTCTCATGACTCGTAATTTTTATATTGATAAAAAATCCTACTACAAGTTACAAAATATAATTTTAATGCCTTTGTTTTCAATACTTTAAATAGTAAAAATAATAAACTAAAATCAGTATAAAAAACAAAAAAAGCACAAGTTAAATTCTTGTGCCTCTTTATATATGAATTAAATTACCTCTATTTACTTCTCAATTTCTCTGAGATTTTCCATTTTTTTATATGCCAAGAAACCGGCAATATCTTCAAAATGTTCTTTTACTCTTTTGTTTCCAAATTCAAACACTTTGGTAGCCAACCCATCCAAGAAATCTCTGTCGTGCGAAACCAAAATCAATGTTCCGTCAAAATCTCGCAAAGCATCTTTAATGATGTCTTTGGTTTTCATATCCAAATGGTTTGAAGGCTCATCGAGTATCAATAAATTAACAGGTTCCAACAATAATTTTATCATTGCTAAACGTGTTTTCTCCCCTCCCGAAAGCACTTTGACTTTCTTGGTCACATCATCGCCATGAAACATAAAAGCGCCTAGAATATCCTTGATTTTAGTTCTAACATCGCCCACAGCAATATCATCAATAGTTTCAAAAATAGTCGCATTTTCATCCAATAAAGCAGCTTGATTCTGCGCAAAATAACCAATTTGAGAATTGTGTCCAATTTCTAAAGAGCCACTGTCAATACCAATTTCTTTCATAATGGCTTTGATCATCGTCGATTTTCCTTCCCCATTTTTACC
>CAZHVE010000093.1:0-6600 GCA_964535705.1 uncultured Flavobacterium sp. | reverse complement strand
TAGTTGTTGCTCCTGCATTACCTACAGCTGTAACAGTTATCACTAATTACATTGGTGATGATAAGGAGTTCACATTGACTGCTGCAACATCTGCTTTAGGAAATTCTTACATCTGGTATTTGCAAGATGGTGTTAATGTTACTAGTGGAAATACTGAACAAGTAGAACCTAACATTTACACTAGTACTTCAAATGTGATTACTGTTAATTTCTTGAATGTTCCTCATGAAAATGAAGCTTTTAGTTTAGTTTTAGGAGTGAAAGCGGTAAATAATGTAGGACCTTCTGTAACTGTTAATACTGGTGCTAATATTGCAAGAACGGATAAATTGTTAACACTTACTGCTGCACCGCCTGCTGCTGTTGGTACCGTTGCTGGTTCACTTAAAATTTGTCCTACTACAGCTTCTAGTGTTACCTATACAATTGCTACTGTAGCGAAAAATGCACTTAACTATTTTATACAAGCTCCTGATGGATGTACGATCACTCTGGTGGATCCAATCGATGGGCCTTATACTTATGATATTAATTATTTGCTTATACCAGCTGTTACTAACGCAAGCTTTACGGTAAACTATCCTGCTCAATTTATTGTTACAACTGCAAATCCGAAATCGCTCCGGATTGTGTCAATTAACCGTGTTGGATATATAGAAAAATCTCTGACATTGACCAATACGGGTGCAGTTTGTACCACAGCTCCTGGAAGAATCGCAGCAGAAGCAACTACTGCTGACAAATTCAGCGTAGTGGCGTATCCTAATCCCGCTACGGAAGGTTTCAAAGTGAAATCGTCTAACGGAAAATCAATAGGAGTACAGGTGTATGATATGTTGGGTCGTTCGATCGAACAACGTCAGTTACAATCGGATACTCAAATAGGGTCTAACTATGCTAAAGGGATTTACAATGTAATTGTTTCTCAAGGCACCGAGCTGAAAACCCTGCGGGTAATTAAGCAATAAATTAGAAAAAAGTCAAGAGGTAATAGCCAAAAGGCAAAAGTCAAAAGGCGCAAGATTCATCTTGCGCCTTTTTTTGTTTCAATTTCCTCATTCAATTTCCTAATTTAATTAGGCACTCCTAGAAGGCGGCACAAGCGGAGGAGTTAACTATAGAACTATAGTTTGTTTTGAAGGCGAATACATTAAATGAAAATTTTGCTTACTTTTGTGTCATTGAAATTCAATGAAATAGCGATCTAAAAATATTGAAATGGAAACTAAATCTATTGACTTGTTAAATAGAAAACTGAAAAACGCTCCTCAAAGTGTTTTGGAACGTGTTATTGGTTATGTTGATGCCCTTTTAGAACCTGCAACCCATACTAAACCTTACAGTTTATCCAAAGAGCAACAACAACTATTAGACAGCCAGCTCAACTCTGAAAAAACTACTTATACCAATGCCGAAACGATTTATTCTGACTTGAAAAAGAAGCATGAATTATAAGATTATAGTATCTCCCATTGCTTCTAAAAACATTGAAGATGCGGTTGAATATTATATTCACAATGCCAGTAAAAAAGTAGCTTCTGACTTTTTAGAAGAGTACAGAAAAACCTATAAAGCCCTACAAATAAGCCCTTTTTATCAGTTTCATGATGCTAATTACCAATTTATCCCTTTTGATAAATTTCCGTATATAGCCTTTTTTATAGTGGATGAACCGAGTAAAACGGTTTTCTTAAATGCTGTATTTCATACATCACAAAATCCTGGTAAATATCCTGTTATATAAACAAAACCTCGCAAACCCTGCGGGTGATTAAGCAATAAAAGAGGCAAAAGGCAATCGCCAAAAGTCATAAGGCGCAGGATTAGACATTCTTAAAAAAAAGCTCCTAACCTTTTAAAAGGATAGGAGCTTTTTGCTTCTACAAATTGCTCAATTTTTCGGGCAGGGAACGAAGTTCTGCCACATAGTTTTACAAAAAAAATTCAATTTTAAATGTTAATATCAAGTTAATTTTATGTGAAAAAACAAATCAGTAGTATAATTAACTAGATTTGTTTTGATTTAATAGTTTTTAAATTAGCTAAACATAAATAACTCAAATACAACTTTATGAAAAAAATATTTTTATTTATAGTCTTGATACAAAATATAATACTCTTTGCCCAAGCGCCACAAAAAATGAGCTACCAATCTGTTGTGCGCAACGTCAACAATTCACTTGTGGCTAACCAAGTTGTAGGAGTTCGCATCAGTTTTATTGAAGGTTCAGAAATAGGCGCTATTGTGTATAGTGAAACCCACACCGTAACGACAAATGCGAACGGGCTCTTTACGCTAGGAGCAGGCAGTGGAACAGCTGTATTTGGCACGTTTGCTTCAATAAATTGGAGCAGTTATGACCATTATATTAAATCAGAAATTGACCCATCAGGTGGAACAAATTACACTTTAACTTCCACCAAGCAATTATTGAGTGTACCTTATGCTTTGTATGCTAATAATTCTGGAAATGGTCAATCTACAACACCAAATTTAGCAACTGTTTTAGCGGTTAATAACAGTGCTAATAACACTAAAATTGTAGATTTATTAGACCCTACAAATGCACAAGACGCTGTAACAAAATTATACACAGACACATTAGTTACACAATTACAAACCCAGATAACAAACTTACAAGCTCAAATTACAGCATTGCAAACACCTGTGGCTGCTGCATTACCGAGTGTTCAAATCGGTTCGCAAATTTGGCAAAACATCAATTTAGACGTACCAACTTACAGAGACGGCACTCCTATACCAGAAGTAACCGACCCAAATGCATGGGCAAACTTAACCACTGGCGCCTGGTGTTATTACAACAATGACCCTACAAATAATGCAGTTTATGGTAAATTATACAATTGGTATGCCGTAGCAGGTATTCACGACAACGATCCTAATACTCCAGACAAGTTTTTAGCTCCAACGGGTTGGCATATTCCTACCGATGCTGAATGGACTACGCTAACCACATTTCTAGGCGGAACAACAGTGTCTTATAATGGTCCAAATATAAATGTTATTAGTTATGTTGGCGTACAATTGAAGTCTACAGGCACATTATTGTGGCAAAGTCCTAATACAGGAGCTACGAATTCAAGCGGGTTTAACGGGCTTCCCGGTGGTTATAGGGGAGATAATAATACAGCATTCTATAATGTAAATCAACAAGGGTTTTGGTGGAGTAGAACAAATTTTGGCCAAGAAGCATGGAATCGTTCATTGAATTATGACAACAACGATGTTTACAGGAATTACGGGTTTTCTGTAAAAATAAATGGGTACTCAGTGCGATGTGTAAAAGATTAGTGTCCCGCATGTGATTTAGATATGGCTTTTTTGAACACTTATCCTTTTCAATATTTGGTTTATTTGTTCCTTATTTTAAAACACTAACACTTTCTTGCAGTTTAACGAGCTACTTTTATAATATTTATGGACAAAAAATCAAGTAATTAAACAAAATATTTTGATGTTCAAAAAAATAAAATTTACTTTAGTTTTAAAAAATTATAAAACAAAAATGAAACAAAAACACATACTGATTCTTCTATTATTATCCTGCTTATTTAAGTTGTCAGCTCAAAGTAGTATGGTGTCTTCAGGTGGAGAGGTTTTAGGAAGTTCAGGAGTCGCTAGTTTTACCCTAGGGGAGGTTGTTTATTCACACCATTTAAACTCTCTTAATTCTGCAACTATGGGGGTACAGCAAAGCGATTACCAATACTTTTGTTATGGCAATACGGTTTCAAATTTAGTTGCAATTGGTACAAATGTAAAATGGTATAGCCAAGTATCAGGAGGAACTTTACTGGGTCCAACAGTATTATTAAAATCGATGACCTATTATTACACGCACACCACAAACAACATAATCAGTGCAAGAATACCTGTAACAGTAAAGGTTAGCCCAAATGCTTACGCAGGTAAAATCACTTCGCCGACTTCAGTTTGTTTTGGTGGAAGCATCACTTTTAGCTTAACCACGATAGTAGGTGATGCTATACAATGGGAATACACCTCAGATGCTCCATTGTCGGCAACTAACATAACCCCACCAACATGGATAACTCTAGCAGGGGAAACTAATCTTACTTATACAAGAGTGATTCTAGCCACAAATACTCCTAGCTCCAAGTTTTATATGCGAGCCAAAGTAACTAGCGGTTTGTGCACTTCCACTTACAGCGCCGTGAAAGCAGTTTTAGTAAACCCAACTTCTGTTGGTGGTACAGCCAACGGGGGCGGAATCATCTGCTCGGGTAGTGGCGGAATCGTAAAACTCACGGGTCGTACCGGAACCATTCAATGGTTATCTTCCACCAATGAAATGGATTACGCTCCCGTACCCTTGGCAAAAGCAGCGAGCCTAGCTATAACGGGTTTAACTATGGATACCTGGTATAAAGCCCAGGTCACCAGTGGGATGTGTGCATCGGCTTTGTCCAATCCTATAAAATTTGAAATAAGCACCACTGCTAACGTAGATAGCGTAAGTGCTCTAAGTGCTGAGGCTCTATTGATTTGCAAAGGCACAGGGACTACCTTGCAGTTGGGTACAGAAAATTACGGTTCGATCCTTTGGGAGAAATCGACCAACAGTGGTATAACTTGGGCTTCTGCCCTTAGTAAAACGACCACCTTGACCACGGCGGCGCTTAGCGCAACCACTTGGTTTAGAGCCACGACCTATATCGGAAAATCGGCAACAGTGAATTGTGCTGTGGCACACAGTGAGCCTATTGTGGTAAGTGTTATCGCTGCCCCGCTATCCAAGGGAATTACGGGGAATATAATTGCTGGGACTAACAATGGTACTACCTTGGTAAAAGCATTGGCCTGTACCGACAACAGCAAAACACTCGCCGTGACTGCGTTCTATAATGGGGCTATTCAATGGCAATGGTCCACAACCTCAACCACTTTAGGATTTAACGACATCTACTCGGCAACCGAGACTTTGTATTCCATAAGTTCAACTTCAAGAGCCACGGGAGCCAACTATTACAGGGCAAAATTCACCAACAGTTGTGGGGTTTCGGCCTACAGTCCTGCCCTCACGGTGTATTACAAAGACTGTACTACGGTATCCAAGATCATGAGTCCTGCAATCGCAAAAAATCCGTTTGATGTACTGGCGTATCCTAACCCCTCTTCGACTAACTTCAACTTAAGCATCACCAGCTCAAGTGCAAAAAATGTAGAAGTGAAAGTATATGATATGATCGGGAAATTAATCAACAAAATGGAAGTTAGTCCAAGTAAAGTGGCTGGGCTTCAAATTGGAGATCGCTATCCATCAGGGGTCTATAATGTAATTGTTTCTCAAGGTACCGAGGTGAAAACCCTGCGGGTGATGAAGCAATAAAAAAGGCATAAGCTAAAAGGCAATAGCCAAAAGGCAAAAGGCGCAGGAATTCATTCTTGCGCCTTTTTTGCGATTAAGAAAATGGTGTGGTGTTTTACATTTTTTAGTAGAAACCTATTTCGGGAGGAGGTAAACTTTATTTACCTGAATAATGACCCATTGCTGAAATGACTTCAACTACTACTAAAGTGTCATTTACCGAATAAATTATTCTGTCTTTCAGATTAATTCTTCTTGACCAAAAACCAGATAAACTATACTTTAATTGTTCGGGATTTCCGATGCCTTCAAAAGGTGTTTCAGTAAGTTCTTTTAAAATCTTTTCAATTCGTTTAATACTAGACTGATTCCCTGATTTTAAATGTTGGGCTATATGTTTTTTTGCTATTTCTGTTACTTCAACCCTAAACTTCCCCCTATATCATCTGGATTTATTAGGGTTCTTTTTTTGCTTTTTGCTGATTTTAAAACCATTTTTACGAATTCTGGATTGTAGTTATCTTTTTCTCTTGCCGGTACAGTAGGATTGTTTAATCCGGAATCAATACAAACTCCTTTATTCGTGACAGAAAGTATTTTGGCAAGTTCCAATACTATTTTTCCTGCTTTGGTTTGCTCATTTATAGTTATAGTAGTCATGATTTAATCATTTAAAACACAAAGGTATAAAAAAACAAAACACATTACTGTGTTAAAATTTTGAATTTATCACGTGGTTTTAAAAACTAATAGGGTTATAGAAAAGTATAAAAGCCTAAAGGCGCAGGAATTCCTTCTTGCGCCTTTTTTTGCGATTAAGAAAATGGTGTGGTGTTTTACATTTTTAGGATCAAGCTATTTCGGGTGTTGTACAGTTAGCTCAAAGGCGGGAGTTTTGCGCTGCGGGTTCTTGTATTTGAGGAGTTTTGCGGTGAGGATGCTTTTTAATCACCGCGAAAATGTGGTGAAAGATAATTTTAACGCATTACTAATTAGTATAAAGGGGCTCATTTGCTAAAGATTCATTTGTAAATACTATATACTATAGTATCTGTTTTTGTCTAATAATCTGTAACGATTATTTAGGACGAGTCATAAGCCGGATAAAAAAATTAGTAAATTTTTTATAAATAGAAATTCTAATAAAGAATAAATAATTGTTTCAGATTGATTTACTCCAAAGCTTTATATAAAATAAAGGCATTTAATAAAAAGTAAAAAAAGGCAGGTAAAGAAACCAAGAAAGGAT
>CAZHVE010000092.1:0-6898 GCA_964535705.1 uncultured Flavobacterium sp. | reverse complement strand
ATACAAAAAAACCAATTATCATAATTGGTCTATGTTATATTTATGTTTGGTATAACTTCAATCTTTTTATATTCCGAAAAACATTTATTCGTTTTCATAAAGATACAAATTGCTTTTATATCAGTCCAATGTTTTTTGTCTCATGGACTGCAATCGGGATGAAACAATGGTGTCAATTAAAAAACGTCCTAGAAATTATTTTCGAATTCCCAGGACGTTTATTATAAAACTTTGCTGTATTTGGATAGTCTATGATTTAACCAATTTCCCTTTGGTCATCTTTCCTGAAATGATTTTTTTTACAACCGGTTTGGATTGCAAATCATCTAGCACATTCAAAGCTTCTTCCACGTAAATGTCCTTGGACAAACTTTCATGCCATCTGTCTCTTTTCTCTTTAAGTGAGGCGTCTTTTTTCATTAGCTCCGCTTCTAAGGGCAATGAAGAAAACTTTAAGTGATAGTCATAATCCAAAATTGATTTGAATTTTTTGTTCGCTTCCTCTATTCTTTGCTGCTCTTTTTTGAAATTATCCAATTTCAAACTATAGCTGTTTTCATGGTTTCGCTCATCAATCCATTTTGCATTTTCTTCAATTAATTTAAATTGCGAATTCTGTGCAATTCTTTTTTTACTGTTCGTGATGGCTTTATCAAAATTGCCATTTTTGTTCCAAACAGTATATTCGGCAGGATCAATTTTATCCCAAGGCATAGCATTGTCTACATCACGTTCCCCCATTTTTAAATACGAATATTTATCAGGCATAACCACGTCGCTACTGACACCATCTAGTTGGGTAGAACCACCATTTATTCTATAAAATTTTTGCGTGGTCGTTTTTAAAGCCCCTAAATCTCCTACATCACTACTGCGAACAAATTGATTCAAATCAATCATGTTTTGTACCGTTCCTTTGCCATAGGTTTGTTTGCTGCCAATAACAACTCCCCTTTTATAATCCTGAATGGCCGCTGCCAAAATCTCGGATGCCGATGCAGAGAAATTATTCACCATAATGACCAAAGGGCCATCCCATTCTATTTTCTTATCTCGGTCAAACAAGACTTCTTTTTTTCTCCCCGCCGATTTAATTTGCACTATGGGTCCTTGTTCGATAAATAATCCCGCAATATCGACAACGGTAGACAAAGATCCACCACCATCATCTCGAACATCCAATGCTATTCCGTCGACCCCTGCTTTTTTTAATGCTTCCACTTCGATGGCGATGTCTTTACCGGCATCTCTACCCTCCTTATTTTCGAAATCAATATAGAATTTTGGTAAATAAATCACTCCATATTTTAATCCGTTTCTTTCCACAATGCTTGATTTTGCGTAGGTTTCTTCGATTTCGACAATATCCCGTATGATAGAAACAGTTTTAATAGTTCCGTCGACTTTCTTAACGGTAAGGCGAACTTCGGAACCTTTTGGCCCTTTAATTTTTTTGACAACATCATCCAAACGCATTCCGACAATATCAATTGGTTCGGCACTTCCTTGGGCTACCTTCATCAACACATCACCTGATTCTAGTTGTTTACCTCTCCAAGCCGGGCCTCCCGAAATAAGTTCGGTGATTTCTGTAAAATCATTTTTCTTTTGAAGACGCGCCCCTATTCCTTCGAATTTTCCGCTAATGCTCACGTCAAAACGTTCTTTCTCATCGGGTGCAAAATAGCTGGTGTGGGGATCAAAACGTGCGGTAATGGAATTGATGTAGACTGAAAACCAATCGTCCCTATCTAATTCGTTCATGAAACCAAAATATTCATCCAAAGATTTTGTAGCACTTTCACGGGTAATTTTTTCTAACTCTTCAAATGTTTTTGGTTTGCCACTTTCAAGTGATTTATCGATTTTTTCTTTTTCTAGGTCATTCTGAAATTCGCCTTGTTTTAGAATATCCGAAGGTTTCTTGGTATCCTCTTTGTCAACAATTCCTTTCTCTTTATTTTCTTGAATTTTCAAGCGGTCAACCAAAGAGGAAAGAGTCGATAATTTTATTTGTTTGCGCCATCTTTCTTTTAACTCTTCTGCATTTTGAGCATAGGGTGCCTTTTCATAATCGGTATTAAAGGTCTCATCGACAGCATAATTAAAAGGACTAGCCAATAGTTCTTTGTATAGTTTTTGGTTTTCTGCCATCCTCTTTTTCAAACGGCTGTAAGTAAGATCAAAAAAAGTCAAGTCCTTATTAAGCAACTCGTCGTCCAATTCCATTTCAAATTTCGAAAATTCGTCAATGTCCGATTGGAGAAAAAATCGCTTAGAAGGATCCAATGCCTGAATATAATCTTTGTAAATCCCCTTAGAGAAGGTGTCGTCTATTGCTGCAGGACTGTAATGCCCTTTCTCAATCACAAAAGTCAATAACTCTAAAAGCATTTTATCCCTTCCAGGATCAGTGTCTTTGCTCGACTTTATTTTAAACGCAAATAGGGTCACCGAAAGACCTAGAATGACAAGGAGTATTTTATAATTTCTTTTCATAAAATTAACAATAGTATTCATAAATATTTAAAAACTAAATTACGGTAAAAACTATGCCAACAAATACAAGGCTCACATAAAATTTTGTTAAAGATATAAAATAGTTTTTTTTGTTTCGGGATTAATCATTCAAGTAAATTAATTTTGTTTTCTTTGTTTGCGGAAGACATTTGTGTGGCTTCCGCTATTTTGAAAATTAAAAAAAATGATTTTGAAAACCTCCCCCGAAAAAAAAGCTGAGCCTTTAATCCTAGTGACCAATGACGATGGAATTTCCGCACCAGGAATTAGGGCGTTAATCGCCGTTATGGCAGAAATAGGGACGGTGGTAGTAGTTGCCCCAGACAGTGCTCAAAGTGCCACGGGTCATTCCATAACCATAAACGACACCCTATATATCAATAAAATTTCTAAAGATAACGACCCCATTCTGGAATACAGCTGTTCTGGAACTCCGGTGGACTCCGTCAAGTTGGCGGTAAATGAAATCCTGAAAAGAAAACCGGATTTGTGTGTGTCAGGCATTAATCACGGGTCCAATTCTTCGATAAATGTCATTTATTCTGGAACGATGAGTGCCGCAGTTGAAGCCGGTATCGAAGGCATTCCCGCTATTGGTTTTTCCTTATTGGATTACGATTGGAATGCCGATTTTGAACCTATAAAATCATTTATTCGAACCATCACCTTGGGAGTTTTAGAAAATGGTCTTCCCGAAAGTGTGGTTTTGAATGTGAATTTTCCAAAATTGAAAGAAAAGGAAATTCAGGGCATAAAAATTTGTCGGCAGGCAAAAGCCATTTGGATAGAGAAATTCGACAAACGAAAAACACCACAAGGAAGGGATTATTACTGGCTGACTGGGGAATTTGTTAACCAGGACAAAGGGGAAGACACTGATGAATGGGCATTGGCCAATGGCTATGTTTCAGTAGTTCCGGTGCAGTTCGACTTGACTGCGCACCACGCCATACAACAACTTAATACCTGGAAATGGAATGACTAAAATAGATTTGTTAATAGGATTTACAATTGGAATTATAGCCTCAATTTTGGGGAGTTATCTTTTCATCACCTTCTTTACTGACTTTGATTTTATGAGCGGAATACATTCGATGAAATCGGAGGGTAAATTAGGCAAATTAATCACGCTAGGGGCCATTCTTGACCTTGTGGTTTTTGCCGTTTTATTGAAATTAGATAAGGAAATGATGGCTCGTGGTGTTGTTTTGGCCGTTATTTGCATAACGATTGTCACCTTATTTGCATAAATTTATTTTCAATATCAATCAATAAAAGAGTAAGATGAAATACTACATTATAGCAGGAGAGGCTTCGGGAGATTTGCATGGCGCTAATTTGATGAAAGCGTTGTACAAAGAAGACCCTGCCGCGAACATCCGATTTTGGGGGGGCGACTTGATGCAGGCTGTTGGTGGAACCTTGGTGAAACATTACCGCGATTTGGCCTTTATGGGATTTATTGAAGTGCTTTTCCATTTAAAAACTATACTGAATAACATCAAAGTGTGCAAAAAAGACATTGCTGCCTTTGAGCCCGATGTTATTATTTTCATTGATTATCCCGGATTCAACTTGCGCATTGCAAAATGGGCAAAAGAAATCGGTTTTAAAACCCACTACTATATTTCCCCACAGATTTGGGCTTGGAAAGAAAGCCGAATTACGGACATCAAACGAGATGTCGATAAAATGTATGTCATACTCCCTTTTGAAAAAGATTTTTATGAAGTAAAGCATCAATTTCCCGTTGATTTTGTAGGTCATCCACTGATTGATGCCATTCACAACCAACCTATAATGGATAATGCCGCTTTTAGAAAAGAAAATCAATTAAACGAAAAACCCATTGTTGCCATTTTGCCCGGTAGCCGTAAACAGGAAATTACCAAAATGCTATCGGTGATGTTGAACGTAGTCGATGATTTTCCGGACTATCAATTTGTGATTGCCGGAGCGCCCAGCCAGGAATATTCCTTTTACGAAGGTTTTATTACCAATGAAAACATCAAATTCGTCTCGAATAAAACCTATGATTTATTGCGCATTGCTAGTGCAGCATTGGTCACTTCGGGTACGGCAACACTGGAAACGGCTCTGTTTAAAGTCCCGGAGGTAGTTTGTTACAAAGGCAGTTGGGCTTCGTACCAAATTGCAAAACGTATTATTATCCTTAAATATATTTCGCTGGTCAACCTAATCATGGACGAGGAAGTGGTCACGGAGTTAATCCAAGAAAACTGCTCTAAAAAACGAATTCGTGCAGAGTTGAAAAAAATCATAGAACCCGATTATCGCAAAACACTTTTGGAAAAATATGATGTGTTAGAAGAAAAATTAGGCGGTATTGGCGCCAGCCAAAAAACAGCAAAATTAATTGTGGCAGACTTGAAATAATCTCTTTGATTGACTGAACTCTAAATGTTGTAAAATTCATTTTTTCAAACCATTAAGGAAGTTAAGCAACATTAAGTAAACGCCAAAACTTAATTACCTTATTTTTCTTAATGGTTTAAATTTTTGTGAATTTTGCCTTAAATGTTTAAATTTGCCAAAAATCAACTCTTTTGAAACGAATAGCATCCCTCTTTTTTTTAGTCTTATTTTTTACTGCCTGTAAACCCACTTCGGCAATTATAACCTCCAAAAAAGAAGCCGAAGATAAAGGAATCTACGCTGTTCCCATCGCAAAAAAAACAATTGCTAAAAAGGAAACGCATTCAAAAGCCGAAAAGAAAAAGGAAACTGCCAAAAAGAGTAAAATCATTGAAGTTGAAGAATCGGATTATGTTGCAAACACAGCCGATTCGAGCTATTTGGTGGAACAATTAATTAATTCGGCGTCAAATAAAATAGGTGCCAATTATAAAAGTGGCGGTATTACTGACGAGGGATTTGACTGTTCGGGATTGATGTACAACATCTTTGATTTGTACCATATAAAACTTCCCCACAGTTCGTTGGAACAATCCAAATTAGGAACTGTCATCGAACGGGAAAATAGTAAAAAAGGGGATTTAATATTCTTCAGAACAAACGGCAGAAATCAAATCAACCATGTGGGAATGGTAATTGAAGTCACCGCTGACGAGATAAAATTCATCCATTCTGCCACTTCCAGCGGTGTAATTGTATCTTCGACAAAAGAGTCGTATTACCAAAAATCATTTGCTCAGGTCAATAGAATACAATTGTAAAAACTAAAAGTTATTTTGTGTTAAAAAATTTGTACTTTTAATAGTATGAGCATATTAACATTCCCTTTAACGAGAATTACGATTGGGTTTGTGGTGGGCATACTTGGCGCCTATTATCTAAACTCCAATCCCAAATGTATATTTATCCTGCTGCTGCTCGCAGGAATCGTCTTTAGTATTGCTTATTTTCTTTCGAAACAAAACACCATAAATCCGCTCTATTTTGGTTTTGCCACTTATTTTCTGGCGATGGGAATAGGCGCCACCACACAAATTATCCACACCGATTCTTTTCAGCAATCGAATTATGTCCATGACCCAGCGATTTTCGAAAAACCGCATCTGGTGTCGGTTACTGTTCGGGAAAAACTCCGGAGTTCCGCTTATAAAGACCGCTATATTGCGATGGTAAACAGAATCGACACCAAGAAACATTCGGGCAGAATTCTGCTGAATGTCCGGAAAGACAGCTTGAATCATCCTTTAGAAATTGGGACTCATTTGCGCATCAAGGGCGCACTTTATAAAAATAGTCTAGCGAAAAATCCGAACCAATTTGATTATGGCAAATACCTAGAAAACAAACAAATCTACGCCCAACTCTACGCCGCTGCAGCTGACCTTCAAACGGGTTCTCGACCGGACAAAGACCCTTGGTACTACACTTCAAAATTGCGTACGAAAATTATTCGCAACCTGGAAAAAAGCCACTTCAACAAAGCGGAACTCAACGTTGCCATTGCTTTAATTCTAGGACAGCAACAGGAGATTTCACCCGATATAATCCGAGATTACCAATATGCCGGTGCCGTACATATTTTGTCGGTTTCGGGATTGCACATTGGGTTTATACTGCTTTTTGTGACTTTCCTCCTTAAGCCTTTTCCTAACTCGAGACGAGGTTCTTTCATTAAGTTGATTATCATTCTGCTGTCGTTATCGCTCTTCGGATTAATTGCGGGGTTGGCTCCTTCGGTGCTGCGTTCCGTGGCGATGTTTTCGTTTGTGGCCATCGGCATGTATTTGAGAAGAAGTACCAATATTTACCATACTTTATTGGTTTCGATATTGCTTATTTTGCTGTTCCAACCTTCTTTTTTGTTTGACGTGGGTTTTCAGTTGAGTTATGTTGCCCTGTTTTTTATCCTATGGCTACAACCTTTATTGGCCCAACTTTGGGT
>CAZHVE010000091.1:0-7536 GCA_964535705.1 uncultured Flavobacterium sp. | reverse complement strand
GTCTTGGAATAGAAGATTATGACGGAATTTCATTATTTGCTGAAATTGCCCAATATAAATTTTCTTTTAAAAACATAGATGAAGTCTGGAGTATCAGCATAGGAATTTCTTGGACGACTTTCAAAAATAGAGATGTGGTCCCCGAATAATTGTTTGATACCAAAACTCCCTTTGTTCTAAATATTTTTTTCGGAGGCTCTCGTTTTCGGTTTGGCAAATACACTTATTACATTCGAAAAAAGAATATTTCATGCAAATAGACTTCCGAATAAAATCAATAGCATTTTTTTAAAAACAGTATTTCGAAAAAACAGAATATGACTATATTTGCACAACCAAACGAAAACAAACAATTACCTGAGCTCGGAAAAGCCTGACTCCAAATTTTAATACTATCATGAAATACAAAAGAATTCTTCTAAAACTAAGTGGTGAAGCATTAATGGGCGAAAGACAGTACGGAATCGACCCTGCAAGATTAGACGAATATGCCGATGAAATTAAAAAAGTTCATGATAAGGGAGTGGAAATTGCCATTGTGATAGGTGGAGGAAATATTTTTAGAGGCGTTGCAGGAGCCAGCAACGGTATGGATCGTGTTCAAGGAGACTATATGGGAATGTTGGCCACGGTTATTAACGGAATGGCTTTGCAAGGAGCACTCGAACATAAAGGAATGAAAACTCGTTTGCAAACTGCCCTGAAAATGGAATCTATTGCTGAGCCATACATCAAAAGAAGAGCGGATCGTCATCTTGAAAAAGGGAGAATCGTTATTTTTGGTGCAGGAACAGGAAATCCTTATTTCACCACTGACACCGCTGCCGTTTTGCGTGGTGTAGAAATTAATGCAGATGTAATTCTAAAAGGAACTCGCGTTGATGGAGTGTATACTGCAGATCCTGAAAAAGATGCGACAGCAACTAAATTCAATTATATTTCATTTGAAGATGTATTAAAAAAAGGATTGAATGTTATGGATACAACAGCGTTCACCTTGAGTCAGGAAAATAAATTGCCGATCGTAATTTTTGACATGAATAAAGAAGGTAATCTGTTGAAAATTTGTGAAGGCGAAAAAATAGGAACAGAAGTAAATATTTAGATGATGGTTTTGGGTTGTTGGTGTTTTAACAAACACCAACAACCCAAAACCCAACAACCCAAAACCTAAAAAAATGACTGAAGAAATTGAATTTATTTTAGACAGTACCCGGGAATCTATGGAGGGTTCTATTGCCCATTTAGAAAAAGCATTCTTGAATATTAGAGCTGGAAAAGCATCTCCTGCCATGCTAGGAAGTGTTTTTGTAGACTATTATGGATCTGCTACTCCACTTTCACAAATAGCCAAAATTAGTGTTCCCGATGCGCGAACTATTACATTACAGCCTTTTGAAAAGAACATGCTCCATACAATCGAAAAAGCAATTATGGTCGCAAATATAGGTTTCAACCCTATGAATAATGGAGATGTAATTATAATTAGTGTTCCTCCCCTAACCGAGGAAAGAAGACGCGATCTTGCCAAACAAGCCAAATCAGAAGCTGAGGATGCTAAAATTGGAATTCGAAATGCTCGTAAAGAAGCTAATACAGAAATCAAAAAATTGGAAAAGGACGGAACTTCAGAAGATATTTGCAAAAGTGCCGAAGAGGAAGTGCAAAATTTAACCAACAGTTTTATCAAAAAAATTGATGAACACCTGGTGCAGAAAGAAGCCGAAATCATGAAAGTGTAACTTTTACCAAAAAAATATTAAATCCGCTTCGTGCAGATTTTTTATTTCAAATTATTGCTTCATAATCAATACGGAAGGAACTTTACTCAACCAAGAATTACCCGAATCTACGAGTGATTTCCAACTTTCGATACTGATCACCATTAAGTCTTGCGTTGCCAAAAACTCTTTTTTAATGATCTTGTCATTTACCAAAGTAATATTATTAGAATATTTTTGTTCCAATGTATTGTAGGCACTCTTCAAAACAAAATTAATGTTGACGTGGCCATTTACATCCAAAATCACAATTTTGGAATTATTGTTGAATATTAATTTCTGGGCATAATCAATCAAAAAGGAATCATCAGAACTAAAAATTGGGATAAAAACTTGGTTCGCCGACTGCAATTCTTTATCGACTAAAATCCCCAGAGGTGTCTTGATTTTCGAAATAATCTGCCTTGTCCTTTCGTCAAAAGGGGAGTTTTCAAACAAGCCCTCTTTTCCTATAAATTTATCAATCAATCGATCTGGATTAATTATTCTGGTGGTAAATCCCAACACTTTTCCGAGCAAGGTTCCTTCAAAAATAGATTTTCCAAGACCAACCAAAAGCAAATCAAATTCCCCGTTATTGGCAATTTCACAAATGTTGGTTTCAATATCTGCTGTGGCTTGAAATAGGGTAGTAATTTCTTGTTTCAACGCTTTGGATTCATCAACTATTGGTAAAAACCGATCTTTTTCATATTCCTCCAAATTATAAGAATGTACTTCATCACTCAAGGCAAGGTGCATTGCAGTTATAGTTGACGTTTCTTTTTGTTTTTTTACTAAACTATTTGCCAAACGCAATAAAGATTTGCCCTTTTCATTGTTTCCAAAAGAGAGCAGTATCTTGTATTTATTACCATTATGAATTTCATCCAAAATGCTTACGTCTTTTGTTTTAAAAATATAATTTATAAAATTCAGCGTTGGTCCGGTCATAAAAGTAGTAACCAATGCCATAATAACCATCATGGTGAAAACTTCAGGGGTGAGTACTTTTAGATCCAAGCCAATATTTAAAACTATTAATTCCATTAAACCTCGTGTATTCATCAAGGCACCAATAGTTAAACTATCGCGCCAACTTTGCCCCACGAATTTTGCCGCTAATGCACTTCCGAAAAACTTTCCGACAACAGCAACCAAGATGATAAAACCGGTTACTCTCCATAAAAAAGGATCATTAATCAACCCGATTTCGGTTCGCAACCCCGTGTAAACAAAGAATAATGGAAGCAATAATATCACCGAAACGTCTTCTACTTTTTCTATGAACAGGTTTCTAAATTTGGTTATATCAGGCATAATAACCCCTGTCATAAAAGCTCCAAAAAGTGCGTGTATCCCAATAATCTCTGTCAAATACGAAGAAATAATTAATGTTAAAAAGAAAATAGCAACCACCGGCTTACTCAAGTTCTCCTTTGTTCCATATAATTCGCCTATTTTTTTCAAAAAGGGCTTAACTACAAAAAGCATGACAATTACATATAGGATTGCCAATCCAATAACATAGAGCGAACTCACGAAAGTTCCCGCCTTTACAATGGCAATTACAGCAGCAAGCAAACACCAAGCAGTTATGTCATCTGCAGCGGCGCAAGTGATTACAATTGCTCCCAATTTGGTTTTATGAATGCCTCTTTCCTGAACTATTCTTGCCAATACTGGAAATGCAGTGATACTCATAGCGATTCCCATAAACAAAGCAAAGGGCAAAAAAGCAACACCCGCAGGAGCAAATCTATAATATACAAAATAAGCCAAGCCAATTCCTAATGCAAAAGGAATCACTATACTGGCATGACTAATAACTACAGCTTCTTTTGCCCGATTTTGCAACACTTTTAAGTCGAGTTCAATACCTATGATAAACATAAAAAGTATTAGCCCGATTTGGCTCAAAAACTGCAGATTCCCTAAAGATTGAATAGGAAATAAGGCACCGGAAAATTCTGGAAAATATAACCCTAACAAAGAAGGTCCGAGAGCGATTCCCGCGATGATTTCACCAATTACCGTTGGCTGTCCTATTTTTCGAAAAACCCATCCAAAAAAACGAGCTACAACAATTATGGTGATAATTTGGGCCAAGAGTATGGCTAAATCGTGATGTAAATTCTGTGTTAAGGATGCCATAAAATCATTCCAATGAGCATTTTCAGTTACTGGACGAATGTAGTTTTTTCCTGTTTCAAGACTTTTTCCTTGGCATATAATCCAATATATCAAAGCCGTAAAGCCGCCCGTAACAACAAAATAAAATATGGTATTTCTATAATTTTTCATATGTTATTACTTCAACTATTTAGAATATTCCCCTACAAAGATTACAAAACCAAATATATAAATTATAACATCAAAAAAATTAATAATATAAATTTAATATTGATAGGAAAATAGCACAAATAAAACATAAATGTAGTAGCACAAATAATGAAATATAGCTTGATTTATCTACCTTTGCCACGATTTTTAATTTTTATATGAAAAAAACATTAAAAGTAGGATTTTGGGAACTGATTGCCAGAATTATACTCAAAAATAGACTCCCGATACTTGGAATTATTCTTGTTCTAACGGTTTTTCTCGGTTTGCAATGGAGAAATCTGAGCATGAGTTATACAGAGGCGAATTTACTTCCTCAAAAACACATTGTCAATAAGCAATATCAAGATTTCCTAAACAAATTTGGAGAAGAAGGTAATCTCATTGTTATTGGGTTCAAGGATAAGGCTTTTTTTTCTCCAAAATCTTACAGAGCTTGGAACGAGTTAATGACAGGGTTGAAAAATTCCAAAGAAGTAGAACTTGTTGTTTCCTTAAATGATTTAAAAAAATTACAAAAAGACACGATAACCGAGAAATTTGAATTGATTACGCTTGTTGACCAAAGCCAAACAAATAATGCCGTTTATTTGAGGAAAATAAAAAATGAACTTTTCAATAACCTACCTTTTTATGAAGGGTTATTATTCAACAAACAATCAGGAAGCATTCGTTCTGCAATTTATTTAGACAAGAAAATTGTCAACACAGAGGCTAGAAAATCCTTTATTATAGAGAATTTGGTCCCGAAAATCGAGAAATTTGAAAAAGTGACTGGGATCGATCTTCGTGTTTCAGGAATGCCTTACATTCGAACCATCAATGCGCAAAACATGAAAGGCGAAATCACCCTATTTATTGGCGCGGCATTGTTCATCACTTCATTAATTTTCTTTTTATTTTTCCGCTCCGTTTTAGCCACTTCTATTTCTATTTTTATTTTGCTTTTAAGTGTTGTTTGGTCCTTTGGAACCTTAGGATTGTTTCATTATAAAATCACGATTCTTACTGCAATTGTTCCGCCTTTAATCATTGTTATTGGAATTACAAACTGCATTTTTCTCATTAATAAATACCAGCAAGAGATAAAATTGCACAATAATCAGGCAAAAGCCTTACAACGTGTTATTTCTAAAATTGGTGTTGCTACTTTGATGACAAACCTTACTACGGCTGCGGGTTTTGCAACCTTTATGATTACAGGAAACGATTTGCTTTTCGAATTTGGATTAGTAACCTCCATAAACGTAATAACTGTTTATCTTTTGACATTATTAATAGTTCCAATCGTGTCCAGTTATATGGCTGTACCTAAAGAAAAACACTTATACCATTTAAGCAAAACCTATCTTTGGGGGGTGTTAGATTGGGTAGAATATGCTGTTAGATACAATCGAAGAATCATTTATACCATTTATGGTTTGTTGATGGTTTTTAGCATCATTGGCCTTTCACAAATGAAAGTTTCCGGAAGTTTGATTGGTGAAATGCCAAAGAGCGCTTCCTTCTTCAAAGATATTGTCTTCTTCGAAAAGGAATTCAAAGGGGTTATGCCCTTGGAAATTATGATTGACAGTAAACACAAAAAGGGAGTTACGAAATTATCTACGATAAAAAAAATGGACGAGTTGCAAAAAACTATTTCCGAAATTCCGGAATTATCGAAGCCTATATCAATAGTGAATTTGGTAAAGTATTCCAAACAAGCCTACTACAACGGAAATCCTGAATATTACGAATTACCCACTTCTCAAGAACAAGCGTTTATCCTTTCGTATGCCAAAAACGCCACGAAAAACACCAAAGAGAATTTGATGAAAAGTTATGTGGATTCGACCGGACAATATGCCCGAATAACAACCTTCATGAGAGATATTGGCACTGAAAAAATGGCGAAAGTAGAAGGGAAATTAAAAAAGAAAATAGACCAAGTTTTTCCAAAAGAACACTACAAAGTTACGCTGACAGGAAAGGCGTTGGTTTTCCAAAAAGGCACTTCCTACTTAATTGATAACCTCATTGAATCACTCATTTTTGCCATTTTCTTAATCGCGGGATTAATGGCCTATATGTTCCGCTCCATAAAAATGATTTTGGTTTCGGTCATCACAAACATCCTACCGCTTTGTATTACTTCCGGATTGATGGGGTATTTTGGCATTCCGCTCAAGCCTTCAACAATTTTGGTTTTCAGTATTGCTTTCGGAATTTCAGTAGATAACGCTATACAATTTATGGCAAAATACCGACACGACTTAATTGAAAACAATGGAAAAATAAAAAAATCAGTATTCAGCGCATTAAGGGAAACAGGGATAAGCACCTTTTACACTTCCATCGTATTAGTTTTTGGGTTCGCTATTTTCACGCTTTCCAGCTTTAGCGGTACTATAGCCCTAGGGGGTTTGATTTCCTGTACTTTGTTGTTTGCGATGTTTGCCAATCTATTGGTTTTACCGGCATTGGTGCTGACTTTCGAAAAAAAGAAAGCTATTAAAGAGGATTTAATAGAAGCTGAACTTGCGGAATAGAATGTCATTGATAGGCACGAGGTGATTATGGATTCCCGTTATTTACCCTGTCTTTTTAGCTACGAAAGTGGCTACGAAAATCACAATAAATCAATTATCTTTGTAGTTCTATCATCATACAATTTGTATCAATTTTACCATTAAAATGAAACATACAAGAGTTAAAGACTTACTAAACAGCGCAACAACACTTCAAGGAGTGAATACTAAAGGTTGGGTAAGAACTTTTAGAAACAATCAATTTATTGCGTTGAATGATGGTTCGATCCTCAACAATATGCAATGCGTTGTCGATTTTGAAAACACGCCCGAAGAAATCTTGAAAAGAATCACGACTGGAGCCGCAATTTCGGTTACTGGAAACTTGGTAGAAAGCAAAGGTGCTGGACAGAAATACGAAATTCAGGTTACGGGATTGGAAATTCTTGGCGACTCGGATGCAGAGAAATTCCCGATGCAACCCAAAAAACATTCCTTGGAATTCTTGCGTGAGAATGCACATTTAAGAGTTCGCACCAATGCGTTTGGAGCCATTATGAGGGTACGTTCGGTATTGTCGTTTGCCGTTCACAACTATTTTCAACAAAAAGGGTTTGTATATGTAAACACGCCTATCATTTCTGGTTCTGATGCTGAAGGGGCTGGTGAAATGTTCAAGGTTACTGCTTTGCCTTTTGACAATACGCCAAGAACCGAAGACGGAAAAGTAAATTACAAGGAAGATTTCTTTGGAAAAGAAACCAACTTAACGGTTTCCGGACAATTAGAAGGCGAAACTTTTGCCATGGCTTTGGGTCAAATTTATACTTTTGGACCCACATTTAGAGCCGAAAACTCGAACACTTCCCGCCATTTGGCTGAATTTTGGATGATTGAACCCGAAGTGGCATTCAATGATTTGA
>CAZHVE010000090.1:0-7540 GCA_964535705.1 uncultured Flavobacterium sp. | reverse complement strand
TCTTTTGGATTGATAACCAATCGCAAATAACACAAAACATCCTTGATTTCTTTTCTTTGGTAAAAAGACAAACCACCATAAATTCGATACGGAATATCGCGTTTTCTCAATGCATCCTCCATCGCTCGGGATTGCGCATTGGTTCGATATAGGATGGCAAATTGACCATTGAACAGTTGGTGCTGCATCTTTTGTTCAAAAATGGTGCTTGCCACGAAACGTCCTTCCTCTGCATCTGTCAAACTGCGGTGCACTTTTATCTTAGCACCATCGCTATTGGCAGTCCAAACAATTTTATCAAGTTTAGTTTTATTTTTTTCGATAATCGAATTAGCGGCTTCGACAATATTTTTGGTAGAACGGTAATTCTGTTCCAATCGAAAAGTTTTCACGCCCTCATAATCTTTTTGGAAATTAAGGATGTTGTTAATATTGGCACCCCGAAAGGCATAAATACTTTGGGCATCATCGCCCACGACGCATATATTTTGGAATTTATCTGATAAGGCACGAACAATCAAATACTGGGAATGGTTGGTGTCTTGGTACTCATCGACCAAAATGTAGCGAAAACGGTTTTGGTATTTGGCTAAAACTTCCGGAAAACGAGTAAGTAATTCATTGGTCTTCAACAACAAATCATCAAAATCCATAGCACCCGACTTGAAACAGCGTTCTACATAATTTTGATAAATTTCTCCCAAACGAGGTTTTTTGCTCATCGCATCGGCTTCCTGCAATTCGGGATTATTGAAATACGCTTTTACGGTTATCAGACTATTTTTATAACTGGAGATTCGACTTAAAACTTGCTTTGGCTTATATACATCTCGATCCAATTGCATTTCTTTAATCACAGCCGAAATCAACCGAACAGAATCTTGGGTGTCATAAATCGTGAAATTTGGAGGATAACCCAACTTATCCGACTCGGAACGTAGAATCCTGGCAAAGACAGAGTGAAAGGTTCCCATCCAAAGATTCTTAGCTTCATTAGACCCCACGATATCAGAAATACGCTTTTTCATTTCACGGGCCGCTTTATTGGTGAAAGTCAAGGCCAAAATGCTAAAAGCATCCACTCCCAAGCTCATCAAGTAGGCAATTCGAATCGTCAACACACGTGTTTTTCCAGAACCGGCACCAGCAATGATAATCATGGGTCCGTCCTTTTGCAAGACAGGTTCGCGTTGGGCTTCGTTAAGTTGGTCAATGTATTTACGCATAAAAAAAATAATTATGAATGCAAAAATAAGGATTTAAGAATTAAAAAAAGATCGGTTTTTCTATTTATAAAATACGTCATATCCAAACCGAATCAAGGTGCCGATAACAACCACCAAAAAGAATATTCGGATAAACTTATTCCCTTTTTTGATGGCTAGTTTTGCGCCAATCCAACCCCCGGTGGCATTACAAAAAGCCATTGGAATTGCAATTGCCCAAATGATTTTTCCTTTCAATACAAACAAACAAATCGAACCAAAATTAGTCGCTAGATTCACCATTTTTGCATTGGCAGAAGCGTGTAAAAAATCAAAACCTAGTAAGGTAATGAATGCCAAAACTAAAAAACTTCCTGTTCCGGGACCAATAAAACCGTCATAAAAACCAACAATAAAACTAATAATAACTGCGTAAAAAATTTGAATTTTTGATGAATGATTTTTGGCAACATGTTGTCCGAAATTTTTTTGCAAATAAGTATAAATAGCTAATAATGATAAGAAAAATAACAGTAATGGTTTCATAAAATCATTAGTCATATAAGTCAATAAAGTAGATCCCAAGAATGCCGATGGCACTGCCAAAATCATCATAATCGATAGCAACCTCCAGTTCATATCCACTTTTTTTAGGTATTGATTTGCAGCAAAGGCAGTACCACTAAAAGCTGGTATTTTTAATGTCCCTATGATGGATGAAACGGCAAGATTAGGCAACAAAATCAATGCCACTGGGGTTTGAATTAATCCGCCCCCGCCCACAATGGCATCAACGAATCCAGCGAAAAAGGAGGCGATACAAAGTAAAATTATGATGTAGGATTCCATGTTTTTTAAAATTTAACCAAATGTACTCTTTAAGTTTATTTGTTTATTCGTTAATTTGCCTTTGGTTATAAAAAAATCTAATCTTAAATGGACTCAACTCGAATAATAGAATTAGTAAGTTATACTTTGCCAACTCTTATAATGGGATTTGTACTCTATCATTTTATTGAACTTTATACAAAAAATGAAAGAGAGAAAAGGAATTATTTGCTGCAAAAAGATTCAAAACCAGACGTTTTATCCCTCCGTTTGCAAGCCTATGAACGTATGACTTTGTTTTTGGAACGCATCAATCCGAGTCAATTATTAGTAAGAATTACTCCTATATCAGACGATAAAAAAGACTATACCAACTTTGTAATTGCTCAAATTGAGCAAGAATACGAACATAATTTGGCACAACAAATTTATATTTCAGACGAATGTTGGTCAACAATCACCACTGCCAAAAATGCAACAATCCAATTGATGCTAATGGCAACAAAAAACGAAAAAATAAGTGATGCCAATCAATTGAGAGAAGTTGTATTAAAAGAATTGTTGGACAAGCAATCTCCTAGTGGCGCTGCATTAATTTTCCTCAGAAATGAAGTGCGCCAATTGTGGTAACTTATTATTCCTTTAGCAACCGATTCAGTTGAAATTGCTCCTTTTCATTCAAATCAGGTAAAATTCTTTCAAATGAAATTCTCATTTCTTGATTTTTAAGTAAAGCCCTGATATTATCCCTGCCAAATTTTGAGAATTGCCATAAGTGATGTGTGGTTGCGTTGGTCAAATTTTTCAAAAAAATGTCGTTTGTAAAATGAAATTCAATTAGTTTTTCCAATGCATTTTGCCTTATCGTCGTTTCAAAATTAGACGAAGAATATCCAATTAACTCCTGAAAGGATTCGTCATTATTTTTAGTATAGCCTCGCGTTTCTGTAGCCAATGAGAGCCATAAAATTCTCAAATTGTAATCACTAAATCCTATCCAATCTTTCGATTGATCCAAATATTTAAAACGATGCTCGGGGAAATTATTCCACAAATTATACAAGGCTATTTCTTGCGTTTGATAAGATTTGTCATCCAAAAGACTTTCGTATTGGGTTCTGAATTCCTCTGGAATTTTAGTCAATGTAGTTGCTACTGCTTGTCGAACTTGAATAGTATTGGTTTTCAAAGCTACCGTTAGCAATTGTTTCTTATCCTCAAAATTTTCATTTATCAATTGGTAAACGATGGCTTCCTTGGGGAAACAATAGGCCTTTGATTGGAGGATTTTTTGAAAACGTATCGCTTTTTCCGATAGGGGTATTGTTTTTAATTTTTCAATTTTAAACCACAATTTTATGTTTTTATTTTTAAATAATAACTCTTTGGCTGTTAGTATATCAAAATCAGATTGTTCAAGCCATACTTTACTAAAATTATCTAAATCAAAATTGGACAATTTCTTTATTTCTGTGAAGAAATCCTGTGTATTTACGCTCTGGAATGAATGCTTTTTTAAATAATTTTGCACCGCTTTTTTAAAAACTTTATCTCCAATTCTTTCATGTAAAACGTGTAAGGCCCAAGCGCCTTTTTGGTAGAAAGATAATGAACTGGCTTTTGCATTCAAGACAGGAATAGTGTCCGTTTTAGAAGCCTGTTGGAGTTGTTGGGCATATTCATATAATTTCGAATAAAAGTAATCGTCTCCATAGATTTTCTTTTCGGCTAGTAAAGCATAATAGGTTGCAAAACCTTCCTGAAGCCAATGGTGCTTACTGCTTTCGGCAGTCACCAAATCACCAAACCATTGATGAGCTAATTCATGCGCATTGACATTGTTATAATTTCGATCTTCAAAACCAATGGAATCCACAATCAAATGACTTGAAAATATGGTGGATGAGGCATTTTCCATTCCGGCGTAAAGAAAATCCCGAACGGGAATTTGTCGGTATATTTCCCAAGGATACTTCACTCCTATTTCACTCTCTAAATAATCAAAAATTGGCTTGGAATACCTGTACGTTGGTTCGAATTTGGCAGCATCTTTTGGCTGGTAGTACATTTCCAGAGGAATTCCTGATTTTGAAAATTCTATTTTCTTGTAAAATTTTCCAATAGCAAGCATCAGTAGATAAGAGCTCATAGGCTTCTGCATTCGATAGTTCCACTTTTTTAAGTTTTCCTTAGTATTGACCTTGATTAATTTTCCATTTGAAACAACCTGATACTTTTTATCGAAAGTTACCTCCAAATTAAACACCATTTTTTCCTTGACATCGTCAAAACTTGGAAACCAATTGCTGGTGTATTTTCCCTGACCTTGTGTCCAAATTTGTAAATTGTCACTTGCTTCAGAACCCACAAAATATAGCGCTTGTGTTGGGGTTGCCAAGTAGTGAAAAATCAATTTATTTATCCCTTTTTTTAACGGAAAAAGGAGCTGTAATTGCTGCTTTGTATTGCGATAATCAACGACTTTCCCGTTAAGTTTCAAATCGGAAAACAGCATGTTTTGCGCATCTATTTTCAGGGTATCAATGGATTTTAAAACCTTAAAATAATAGGTCACATTGCCTGAAACTGTTTTGGCTGTAGGGTCAATAGTAATTTTTCCTAAAACCGATTTAAAATCTACAAATAGGATTTGTTGGGCAAAAGTAAATGTGGAGATTAAGAGGAAAAGATATTTCATTATCTATTTTTCTTCATACATTTTCAATAATTGGGTCACTGTATTCCAATTTCGTATCGTTGCCGTTAGATGTAACTTTTTCTCGATATATTTTTGATCTAATCTAGTTTTTCCTGCTCCCAAAGCATATTTTATAAATATCCTAGTTGTATCGATATGCGCTTCGTCTGGCTTAAACTGACTTATCTTTAAATCATTAATATTCTCAGTCTTTAACTCTTTTGACACAAAAGCAACATATAATTTTTTGAAATCAACTTCTTTTTCTTTTAAAAACGGATTGTTTACAAAACAGGCTTTCAAGTCGGATTTTCCGATAACCACAACAGGGACATCGTGACCAAAAAACTTAAAAATTTCCTGCTTGATTTTGAATCCGATTGCTGCGGGATTTTCTTCCTCACTATCTACAAAAACATTTCCCGATTGAATGTAAGTTTGCACGTTTTGAAAATCAATAGCTTCTAAACAGCTTTTTAAAAGCTCCATTTTTATCATATTATGACCTGAAACATTGATACCACGAAGGAGAGCGAGATGGGTTGTCATTTATTGAAAGTTTAAGAATTCAAATATACTTTTTCCTGAATCAATACCAAACAATTGTATTTCCTATTTTCCAAACAAAAAACTATCTTCGCAGTATGCAGCAAAACCTCTTAGACACTCCTATCGAATACCTCAAAGGCGTTGGTCCCAACCGTGGTGCTTTACTGCGCAAAGAATTGGGAATTCACAAGTATGGCCATTTGCTTAATTTTTTTCCAAATCGTTACATTGATAGAACGCGTTATTACAAGATTAACCAATTACAAAATAATGTTGCCGAAGTACAAATTATTGGCAAAATCATCAATATCAAAACTGTTGAATTTGGTAAGAATCAAAAACGTTTAGTTGCTACTTTTGTTGACGATACAGGGCAAATGGAGCTTGTTTGGTTTCAAGGTCATAAATGGATTCGAGAGAGTTTGCAACTCAATGAAATGTGTGTCATTTTTGGAAAATGCACTTCTTTTGGAGCTACTTTTAATATGGCGCATCCTGAAATCGAGTTGATGACGGAACACGAACAAAGCTTACGCTCTGCGATGCAGTCCGTTTATCCATCGACAGAAACTTTGACCAATCGAGGAATTTCCAATCGGGTTATCAACAAAATGATGCAGCAATTGTTTCAGGAAACCCAGGCTAATTTTTCTGAAACATTGCCCGATTATTTGATTAGCGAATTAAAACTCATTCCCAAAAACGCCGCATTATTCAATATTCATTTTCCTAAAAGTGCCGATTCTTTGGCAAAAGCAAAATTCAGATTAATCTTTGAAGAGTTGTTTTATATACAGTTGCAATTAATTACTCAAAATCGGATTCGAAAACACAAAATAAAAGGACATCCTTTTACAAAAGTGGGTGACTATTTTAATAATTTTTATCAAAATTATTTGCCTTTCGAATTGACAAATGCTCAAAAAAGAGTCATCAAAGAAATAAGAATCGATATGGGCAGCCATGCGCAAATGAACCGATTGTTGCAAGGTGATGTGGGTTCTGGGAAAACAATTGTGGCGTTGATTAGTATGCTTATTGCTTTGGATAACGGCTTTCAATCCTGCTTGATGGCACCCACAGAAATCTTGGCAAATCAGCATTTTAATGGTTTAATGGAATTAGCCAAAGAACTGAATATCAATATAAAATTACTTACTGGCTCAACTAAAATTGCAAATCGAAGAATCATTCATGAAGAACTCGAAAATGGTAGTTTACACATTCTAATTGGCACACACGCTTTGTTGGAAGACAAGGTACAATTTCATAATTTAGGCTTGGCAGTAATTGACGAACAACATCGTTTTGGGGTGGAGCAACGCTCTAAATTGTGGAAGAAAAACGATATTCCGCCACACGTTTTGGTGATGACCGCCACTCCTATTCCTCGGACTTTGGCGATGAGCCTTTACGGTGATTTAGATATTTCGGTGATTGACGAATTGCCGCCAGGAAGAAAACCCATTCAAACCGTACATCGTTTTGACAGCAATCGATTGAAAGTCTGGAAATTTATTCGGGATGAAATAGCGCTAGGTCGACAAATCTATATTGTTTATCCGCTCATTCAAGAATCAGAAAAAATGGATTTCAAAGATTTGATGGATGGTTACGAAAGCGTTTCGAGAGATTTTCCATTACCACAATACGCTATTTCTATTCTACACGGCAAAATGAAACCCGCCGATAAAGATGCCGAAATGAAACGCTTTGCCGAAGGAAAAACGAATATTATGGTGGCTACAACGGTAATCGAAGTTGGAGTAAATATACCGAATGCCAGCGTGATGATTATCGAAAGTGCAGAACGTTTTGGATTGTCACAACTCCATCAGCTAAGAGGTCGCGTGGGTCGTGGTGCCGAGCAAAGTTATTGCATCTTGATGACAAGTCACAAATTGAGCACCGACAGCAAAACTAGAATGGAAACTATGGTACAAACCAATGATGGATTCGAAATTGCAGAGGTCGATCTCAAACTTCGTGGTCCAGGCGATTTGATGGGAACGCAACAAAGTGGTGTTTTGAATCTTCAAATTGCTGATATTGTTCGCGATCGTGACATTTTGATACTAGCACGAAATTATGCGGTTCAGATTTTGAAAGACGATGCGCCCATGCAAAAAACCGAAAATGCCATTTTAAGAGCTACTTTTATTGAATTGACAAAAAGAAAAAATATTTGGAATTACATTAGTTAAAAAAAAATAAAAATGATAAGTTACAACCCCAAAGACTGGATAACGTTTATATTTCG
>CAZHVE010000089.1:0-7640 GCA_964535705.1 uncultured Flavobacterium sp. | reverse complement strand
ATAGATGATTTAAAACCAATCTTGGGTTGTTATGGTGATAAATTGGTTAAAACCCCAAATATGGACCGATTGGCTAAAATGGGAACCGTTTTCATGAATAACTACTGCCAACAAGCGGTTTGTGGGCCAACAAGAGCCAGCATAATGACAGGGAAACGTCCTGACTATACTAAAGTTTGGGATTTGAAAACCAAAATGCGTGACATCAATCCAGATATTTTGAGTTTGCCTCAATATTTAATTTCGCAAGGATATTCTACTCAAGGAATTGGAAAGATTTATGATTCACGTTGTGTTGATAAGCAAATGGATAGCCCTTCTTGGAGCGTTCCATATTATAATTATTCTAAAGCTGAAGAACAGTATTATTCAAAAGAAACAGGAATGCCAGTACTTGGAGCCTATCAATTGCCTGTAACAAAAGAATTGGCAAAAAAATATAAAAAAGAAGCTGATGAAAAAGGATTAACCGATAAGGATAAAGAAGAATATGTATCTAATTTATTAAAACCCTCTGTTGAAAGTGCCGATGTCCCTGATAATGCTTATAATGACGGCGCTAATGCATTAAGAGCATTAGAAATATTAGAAAAATTAAAATCTGATCCTAAACCTTTCTTTTTTGCTGTAGGATTCTCTAAACCACATTTACCATTTGTTTCTCCAAAAAAATATTGGGATTTATACAAAAGAGAAGATATGCCTGTAGCGGTTTTTCAAGATGCTCCTAAGAACAGTGTTGAAGTAGCTTTTCATAACTCTGGCGAGCTCAGAGGATATTCAGATATACCACCGCTATTATCTTTTACCGACCAAAAAGAATTTGGTGTTACTTTACCAGTAAATAAACAAAAAGAATTAATTCACGGTTACTATGCCGCAATTTCATATACTGATGCTCAGGTTGGTAAATTATTGGATAAATTAGATGCGTTAGAATTAACCAAAAACACGGTAATTGTTCTTTGGGGTGACCACGGATGGCATTTGGGTGACCACAACATTTGGTGTAAGCACACCAATTTTGAACAAGCAACACGCACTCCAATGATCATTGCTGCTCCTGGAATTGCTGCTACAACTGCTAATGCTTCAACTGAATTTGTCGATATTTTTCCAACATTATGTGACTTGGCAGGAGTCAAAATCCCGGACGTTCTTGACGGGAAAAGTCTTAAGCCTTTGATGGATAAATCAGCTCAATCAGTCAAAGATTTCTCTATTAGTCAATATCCTCGAAGCGGAACTAAAAGCGAAACCGAGCGTCAAGGATATGCTTCTTCAAAAGTAATGGGCTATTCTTTGAGAGACAAAAGATACCGATATACTATTTGGTTGGGAAATGATTTTAAAAGTACTCAACCTTATAATGAGAATTTAGTTATAGGCACAGAATTGTATGACTATGACAAAGATCCAAATGAAACGATAAATGTTGCTGACGAAGCATCATACAAAGGAGTTGCTAAGGATTTAAAAGCTAAAATGCTTGCCTTTTTGAAAACACAAGTAAAATAAAAAACTTCTAATAATATATAAATCCTGCAATTAAAAATGGTAAGGACAAAACAACAAAAGACAACGAATTTAATAATGAAAAATACTATTATGGGTGTCTTCTTGTTACTCGGCTTAGTTGCAAATGCGCAAACAAAGCCAACTTCTGAAAAATCTATAGTTAATAAGGGTGTTGTTAAAAAAAATAGTGCCACTGCCAAAACGTGTTGTACGGCAGCTATTCCCAATAGATTTGGAGTAAAGCCCAGTTCGAAATTCACTGTCCTCAAAGAAGAGCCTAAGCCAAACGTAAAAAATTCAGATGGCATGGTTTGGATTCCTGGCGGAACTTTTAGCATGGGAGGTGACAACAATCAAGCGCGTCAGGATGAATTTCCAAATCATGACGTGAAATTGAATGGTTTTTATATGGATGCTACTGAAGTAACCAATGCGCAATTTGCGCAATTTGTTGCAGAAACGGCCTATATTACTACTGCAGAGAAAGATATTAACTGGGAGGAACTAAAAAAACAATTACCATCAGACACGCCGAAACCGGAAGCCGAAACCTTGAAAGCGGCCTCTCTTGTTTTTGTTCCTACGGAAGGTGAAGTGAGTTTGCAAGATTATAGTCAGTGGTGGAGTTGGACACACGGAGCCAATTGGAAACATCCAAAAGGAATAGAAAGTGATATCGTTGGAAAAGAAAATTTCCCTGTGGTTCATATTAGTTGGGATGATGCAAATGCCTACTGTGAATGGGCAGGAAAACGATTGCCAACAGAAGCGGAATGGGAATATGCCACAAGAGGCGGTTTAGTAAAAAATGTATATGCTTGGGGAAATGAAAAAATAGACGAAGGAAAAGCACCTTGTAATTATTGGCAAGGAAGTTTTCCTTATAAAAATGAGGTTACCGATGGTTTTTTTGGATCAGCTCCCGTAAAATCATTTCAACCTAATGGATATGGATTATACGACATGGCGGGAAATGTATGGGAGTGGTGTGCAGACAACTATAATAATACGTATTATGATTCTTTCCAAAAAGTTAAAATTGCTCTCAATCCAAAAGGACCTCTAAAAAGTTTTGATCCTGATGAACCATTGGTAGCCAAAAAAGTCATGCGCGGTGGTTCTTTTCTATGTAACGAATCTTATTGTAGCGGATACCGTGTTTCCGCTAGAATGAAAAGTTCAGCTGATTCTTCATTGGAGCATTTGGGTTTTAGATGTGTAGCCAATTGAGAATACAACAATGAAAAAGTTCTTTTTATCATTTGTCTTTTTTGTCCTAACGATGCAAATTACTTCAGCGAAATGTTGTGAGTCTTCTTTTTTGGTGTCAAAAGGTGTCAGAAAAATCAATGAACGCGATTCAGTTGCCCTAGACAATGCCTACATGACAGTTATGAGAGATGGTGCGGCTTGTGCTTCAGCCAATACGCCAAATTATGGCACACGGATTATTGTTGCTTTAGAAAAAATTAAATTCAAGAGTAATCGAGGGAATATTAAATTAAAACGGGGTCAAATATCCGTTTTTCCGGAAAATGAATCGTACCAAGTGCCCGAAGGTTCTTTTTTTGAAATCGCCTTAAAAAAGAATCATCCGCCATTGACAAAACCATCAGAATGGGTCGAGCCTTTAAAAAATACCATTGTATATGAAGATGCTGAATTCCGGGTTTTTGAAGAACGTTTAAAGCCTGGCGATGTAAGAGCGTTGCACAGTCATGCGCAAAGAGTAGTGGTTCGACTCAATGAAGTACAATTAACAGATCCGCGGTATTCGCCGAACGGAAAACCGGGTACAGGAATTCAGGTTGCCAATACCGTAAAATTTGCGGAACCCATGGTTCATGTAGTCAAAAATTTAGGGAAAATACCCTTGTTTAATATCGTTATAGAATATAAAATTCCCCATTAAAATAGAATTAAGTTTCACATTGTTCAAAAAATAAAATAAATAAGATGTACAAAAAATCATTACTACTTTTGGGCTTTGCTAGTATAGCAATTATCACAGCCTCCTCATTTCAACTTTCAAATTTTGAAAAAAAGGCGATTGTCAAAAACGCTAAAAATCAAAAAGAGAAGAATTCTAAAACAGACATTGTAACCGCTTTGTATGAAAAAACGGGAGGTAAAAAACCCATAATTGCCTCATTATCCGATAAAGGTATTGTATTTCAAAATCACAATAAAGAGAAGGATCCAAGTCCGAAACCTAATATTTTGTTTTTTATTGCCGATGACATGACCTCAATCGATTGTGAACCCTATGGAAATAAAGATGTGCTTACCCCAAACTTAGCTAAATTGGCCAAAGAAGGAATGACTTTTGACAATATGAACAATGCTACCGCCATGTGTGGGCCAACGCGCCAGAGTTTGTATACAGGTATTTTTCCCGTAAAAAACGGAAGTTATCCCAATCATGCCCAAGTGTATGATAACATCATCAGTATTGTACAGCATTTCACCAAAATAGGCTACCGTGTGGCACTGATTGGAAAACAACATTATGCGCCAATGGCAAATTTTCCCTTTGAATATCTGGGTGGGAGAAATAGCGATAATGGCAAAGGACGAGACATTGAACTCTTGGATGCTGAAAAATGGATTAAGAAAGACTCCTCTAAACCTTATTTGTTGGTAGTGGCCACAAATCAGCCTCATGGCCCTTGGAATAGAGGAAATCCAAAGCAATATGACGCTAATAAACTTACCATAGCACCTTATATGGTTGATACAAAAGAAACAAGAGAAAGTCTGGTTAAATATTATGCTGAAATCACTTATGCCGACAGCCTTGTTGGCAATTGCATGAAAATGGTAGATAACTCTGTGAAAAAGGACAATACAATGTTCCTTTTTGCCAGTGAGCACGGAAGTTCTATGCCTTTTGCCAAATGGACGTGTTATAATATGGGACTAAAAGCGGCATTTATTGCCCGTTGGCCAAAAGTCATTAAGCCTTCCACTAGAACTGATATTTTGGCACAATATATTGATGTTGTTCCTACCCTTTTTGAAGCCGCTGGCGGAAATCCAGAAAAGTTAAGAGGAAATAAAGAGCAAACTCTTCCGCTTGATGGCAAAAGTTTTTATGCCACTTTAAATGGAAAGTCTAAAGAAGTGCGAGAGTACGTTTACGGTGTTCATACCACTCGAGGGATTAAAAACGGATCTGATAACTACCCAGTGCGTTCGATACAAGATCACAATTATAAATTGATCTGGAACATAAGCTATACCGAACCTTTTTTATCTTCGGGTTCACAACCTGGAAATAAACTTTACGAAAGTTGGTTGAAATCAACCAAAACAAATCCAAAACAAGCAGCACATGCCAAATTATTTAGAAATAGACCTGAATTTGAGTTGTATAATATCAAAAAAGATGTGTATGAATTGGATAATTTGGCAGATGACAAATCACTTACTACCGTTAAAATAAAATTAGTGTCTGAATTGAAAAAATGGATGTTGGATCAAGGGGATAAAGGCAAGAAAACTGAAGCAGATGCACTCACCCGATTTAAAGGAGATACTTTAGATTGGAAAACGTCCGGAGATTAATATTTTAAATAGGGAATGAATTTAGAAATCTTAAAGTCATTATGATTGTAAAGTCACAAAATATAATTGCAATTGTACTCCTCTTTTTTTCCTATACTAGTGGTCAATCGCAGGAGGTAGTTGTATTAAATAATCATGTTCTCATAAACAAACTCTATGGATACGCTGGGGAGTATTATAGAATAGGAGCTATTGTTCAGCAAGATAGATTGGATAATCAAGACACTTTTGAGAAAAATTGGCTTGTTCAATTCTCCCAAGCTGATCTAAAGCTTCCAAGATATGCCCGAATTGAAGATGGTTCGTTGCAGGTTCATGATCCAAGAGGGTGTACCATTTGGAATAAATCAAAACTGGAAGATCCCATTATGATTAGTTATTGGGTTACAGCTCCGTCGTTTTATAATCAGGGGAATGATATTGTTCCTCGTGACATCAACCAGTTTTGGATGGCCAATACACCGGAAGGTCTTGATCCTAATGCACCCGGAGGCTTGTTCGATAGCAAGAAATACAATGGAGATTTCAAATCCTACGATCGACTAAAGGGGTATTATGCCAGTACTGGAGGCGGAACAGTCACAAACAACAACCGAACCACTCGCTTGCGAAGGTATCCAAGACAACAAAATGAAAAATTGATCAACCACATTGCGCTTTGTACCCGCGACGATAATAAAGATTTCTTAATTGTTCCAAACCAACGGCACCACATACAGTTGGTGGCAGCCAATGATATTGTCCAATACATTTTTGACGGTAAAATAGTGTATGAACTTAAAAAAGGAGATGCAACCGACATCAGTAACGATGCAAAAAAGGAGGATAAAATAGCGGAGGGAATTTGGGGTACCGGTCTTTGGACGACATATAATTCAGGGTATTTTGGCTTTCGAATGACAAGAACCCATCATGTATATAGCAATCTCGAGGTTTTTAGACTGAATAAAAAATAACAAAAACAATCCACAAGAAAATAGGATGAAAATAATAAAATACGCAAGCTTTCTTTTATTCTTTTTTTTCTTTTTGTGCGTTTCAGCGCAAGATAGGAGAGAAATAGCAAGCAATTACCCAAAAACCCTTGTGCTAGAGGGAGCTGCTTTACAAAAGAATTATGGTTTAATCGCTGCAAAAGACACAGAAAAAACAGCAGTATTAAAATCGTTGTTGAAGAAAGCCGATCAGGTATTAGAAGAAGCCAAATTATATTCGGTAATGAACAAAAAACAAGTACCTCCCAGTGGTGATAAGCACGATTATATGAGTACAGGACCGTATTGGTGGCCTGATCCGACTAAGCCCGATGGGCTTCCTTATATCAAAAAAGACGGTATTCGGAATCCGACTTATTATGACATCAGCGATTCTCAAGAAATAGATAGAATGAAAGAGGATGTTGAAACCTTAGCTTTGGCATACTATTTCACCAAGGAAGCTAAATATGCAAAATTTGCTTCAAAACTCATGCAAACTTGGTTTTTAGATACTACCACACGTCAAAATCCGCATCTTAATTTTGGACAAGCAATTCCTGGAAGAAACACGGGTAGGGGGATAGGAATTATAGAAACACGGGGATTATTTCGTGTTATAGATGCTGCTATCTTGTTGCAAGGTTCTGAAAGTTGGTCAAAACAAAACCATCTAGAACTTCAGAAATGGTTCTCGGATTATTTAACTTGGCTCACGGAAAGTCCCATAGGAAAAGATGAAGCCGATGAACACAACAATCACGGAACCCATTACAGCGTTCAAGTGATAGACTATGCTCTTTTTACAGATCATCTCGAAGTTGCTTCAGCTGAGATAGAAACTTTCAAAAACCGAATGGAAACCCAGTTAAAATCGGATGGAAGCCAGCCTTTTGAATTGGAACGCACCAAATCCTGGAACTATGTCAGCATGAATTTAGATGGTTATTTTATAGCCGCTCAATTGGCCGAAAACAGTAAAGTGAATCTTTGGCACCAACAAATAAGTGAAGGCAAAAACATTAAAAAATGTGTGGATTGGTTATTACCGTACTTAAAAAACGAAAAAAAATGGGATCATGAACAAATCCAAAAAATGGAATACAAGGAAACGATTCGGATTTTGAAAATAGCCTCCAAAAAATATACAAATCCAGAATACGATGCTTTGGCGAAGGCTGTTGACGCAAAAAGCTACGTCTCCGAAATCAATCAATTGACTTTTTAAAAACTTTTTTAATTATACTACCATGAAAAAAACACAATACCTCGTTATTCTTGCTCTTTTTATCGCCGTTTCTGGGGTGTTTGCCCAGAATAAAAAGGCAAAAACCAATGCATCGAAACCCAATATTATTTTCATTCTTGCCGATGATTTAGGTATAGGCGACGTGAGTTGTTACGGTTCTGATAACAACAAAACACCCATTATCGATCAGATGGCCAAGGACGGAATACGATTCACTCATGGCTATACAGCGCCATTATGTGGGCCATCCAGATCCAGAATTCTAACCGGTCGCTATGCTTTTAGAACCGGAGCCGTAAACCAGGATCGGGTTGCAGAAATAAAACCTGAAA
>CAZHVE010000088.1:0-7687 GCA_964535705.1 uncultured Flavobacterium sp. | reverse complement strand
GGTAATATTAAAAAGGTTTTATGTCTGAAGAGAAAGTTATTAGAATAAACAAAGTTTTAAGGGAATTGAATATTTCTTTAGAAAGAGCTGTGGATTACCTAAAAGATAAGGGTATTGTTGTTGAATCAAACCCCAATACAAAAATTTCTGACGATGTATACCATGTTTTGTGTGGTCAATTTGCAGGAGACAAAGGGAATAAAGAGGCTTCAAAAGAGGTAGGAGAGGAAAAAAGAAAAGAGAAAGAAGCTTTACGCATAGAGCGCGAAAAAGAAATTGAAGACAAACACAAACAAGATGAAGAACGGATAAAAAGCCAAGAAGTTATCAAAGCGAGAGTTACGGTAATTGGACCAGTTCATGTTGGAAGCATAGACCTAAATACTAAAAAAACAGCATCTGCTCCTGCAGTTGTTGTTGAAAAAAAGGAGGTTTCTGCTGAAAAACCACTCCCAAAAGAGACAATAAAGGAAAAAGCAGTTTCTGAGAAAAAATCAGCCAAGCCTCTAGTAGAAGAAAAAAGCGAAGTGGTATCTGCTAAAAAAGCTGTTTCTCCAACCGTTGAAGCTCCCGTTGAGGAATCCATCACCACTCAATATACAAAATTATCTGGAGCTACATTGACGGGTCAAACCATCGATTTGTCACAGTTTAATAAGCCTAAAAAGAAAAAAGAAGACCCTAAAATTGCACCCAACAAACCAGGAGTTCCTGGGGCGCCGGGATCCGCAGCGAGTAATGCAAACAAAACCAAGCGAAAAAGAATAGCACCAAAACCAGGTGCCCCGAGACAAGAAACAGGTACTCTTGGGACTCCAGGATCGCCAAACCCTAATAAAATTACTCCAAATGCTGGAGGAGCTTTCGGTGCGAACAGAGGAGCTAGGCCTGGATTTGTAAAAGGAGCTAGACCTGCTATCAGTGCTAAAGTGGAGCCTACAGAAGAAGAAGTAAAAAATCAAATTAGAGAAACTTTAGAGAAACTACAAGGTAAAGGTGGAAAATCTAAAGCGGCTAAATATAGAAGAGATAAAAGAGATACGCACCGTCAAAAATCAGATGACGAGCAAAGAGCTATTGACGAAGGAAGTAAAACTATAAAAGTTACTGAATTTGTTACTGTAGGCGAAATTGCCATCATGATGGATGTGCCAATTACCAAAGTTATTGGAACCTGTATGTCATTGGGGATTATGGTAACGCAAAATCAACGCTTGGACGCGGAAACATTGACCATTGTTGCGGATGAATTTGGCTATGAAGTGGAATTTATCACCGTAGATATTGAAGAGACTATAGAAGTTGTTCCAGACAAGGAAGAAGATTTGGTTTTTAGAGCGCCTATCGTTACCGTCATGGGTCACGTCGATCACGGAAAAACCTCTTTGTTAGATTATATTCGTAAAGAAAATGTTATTGCCGGTGAGTCTGGAGGAATTACACAACATATTGGTGCCTACGGTGTCGAATTAGACAACGGTCAAAAAATAGCATTTTTAGACACACCAGGTCACGAAGCCTTTACCGCTATGCGTGCGCGTGGTGCTCAAGTTACAGATATTGCAATTATTGTAATTGCTGCGGATGATGATATCATGCCACAAACCAAAGAAGCCATTTCTCACGCTCAAGCAGCGGGGGTTCCAATCATTTTTGCTATCAATAAAATTGATAAACCCAACTCTAATGTAGAGAAGATAAAAGAAAAATTAGCAGGAATGAATTTGCTTGTTGAAGATTGGGGTGGAAAAATTCAATCTCATGATATTTCGGCAAAAGTTGGAACTGGTGTAAAAGAATTGTTGGAAAAAGTATTGTTGGAAGCAGAAATTCTAGATTTGAAATCCAATCCAAACAAAGCGGCACAAGGAACAGTTGTGGAAGCATTCTTAGATAAAGGTAAAGGATATGTATCTACCATATTAGTACAACACGGAACATTGAGGGTAGGAGATTATATGCTTGCTGGAAAACATCATGGAAAAATAAAAGCAATGCACGATGAAAGAGGTCATGTTGTTACTGTAGCAGGGCCTTCAACACCTGTATCTGTTTTAGGTCTTGATGGAGCAGCAACAGCGGGTGACAAATTCAATGTTTTTGAAGATGAAAAAGAAGCCAAACAAATTGCTTCAAAACGTTCTCAATTGATGCGTGAACAATCGGTACGTACACAACGTCATATTACGTTGGACGAAATTGGACGTAGAATTGCATTGGGTCAGTTTAAAGAATTAAACATTATCCTTAAAGGTGACGTGGATGGTTCTGTTGAAGCGCTTTCGGATTCGTTCTCTAAATTATCTACTGAAGAAATTCAGATTAATATTATTCATAAAGGGGTTGGGGCGATTACTGAAACCGACGTTATGTTGGCTTCTGCTTCGGATGCCATTATTATTGGATTTAATGTTCGTCCAGCAGGGAATGCTAGACAATTAGCAGACAAAGAAGAAATTGATATCCGTTATTATTCTATTATATATGCCGCTATCGACGACTTGAAAGATGCGATGGAAGGAATGCTTGCGCCAGAAATGAAAGAAGAAATTTTAGGTACTGCCGAAATTAGAGAGATATTCAAAATCTCTAAAGTGGGTTCTATCGCAGGTTGTATGGTGATGGATGGTAAAATTCAAAGAACAGCCAAAATTCGTATTATTAGAGAAGGTGTAGTTGTTCACACTGGAGAGCTCGTAGCATTAAAACGTTTCAAAGATGATGTCAAAGAAGTTTTAAAAGGATACGATTGTGGTATCCAAATCAAAGGATATAATGATATCGAAGAACGAGATGTCATCGAAGCCTACCATGAAGTGGCTATCAAGAAAAAATTGAAATAGAATTTTGATATAGTAATAAGAAATCCCGAGCAATCGGGATTTTTTATTTTAGCCTTATCTAGTTTGTTTTCGATTTATTTTTCTTTGTTGATTTGTTTTGAAATAAGAGTTTTTTTTAATTGTTTTAAAAGTATAAAAGTACATGGAAAATAAAAGAATAGGTATTTTAGGTGCAATGCCTGAAGAAATTAATGGTATTATTTCTTTGCTAAATAATAAGCAAGAAATTGTAAAAGGAATGCGTACCTATTATATTGGAACAATAAATGACGTTGATGTAGTTATTGTATTTTCTCGTTGGGGAAAAGTTGCATCAGCTACAACAGTTACCCATTTAATTGTTGAGTTTGGTATTACTCAATTGTATTTTACAGGTGTTGCAGGAGCAGTCAATCAAGAATTAAATATTGGCGATATTGTTGTGGCCAACAGTTTGGTTCAACATGATATGGATGCTCGCCCTTTGATGGGACAATTTGAAATTCCTTTATTGGGAAAAACTATTTTGTATCCTCCAATTGAGTTTTTTAATGAGGCTTATATAAGAATTAAAGAACTAGAAAGTTCTAAAGGTTTACTTGGTGAAATTAATATAGAGCATAAAAAAATGTTTTCTATTTCAAATCCAAAAGTAGTTGTTGGTCAAATTGCTAGTGGGGATAAATTTTTTTCAAACAGTAAAGATAAAGAATTGCTCTTGAAAGCTCTTCCAGATGTTTTATGTGTAGAAATGGAAGGAGCTGCAGTTGCTCAAGTATGTTTTGAATATGGCATTCCTTTTGTGGTTATTCGTACTATTTCGGATGCAGCAAACGAAACTTCACCTATTAATTTTAAAGAATTTGTTGATCAAGTTGCATCTAAATATGGAATTGAAATAATAAGAAAACTAGTTCACTAAAATAAAGTTTTTTTGATGGGTATTTGTACTTAGTTTATTACTTGCTTGGTTTTATAAGAAAAACGTTTTTATATTTATTTTTTAACTCAACAAGATTTTTTTCCGCTTCCATTCTGGTTCTAAAGTTTCCCACCCATACTTTATAATTAGGAGTGTTAAAAATAATTGTGGCGTCAATTGCCGCGAATACTTGTTTGAACTCGCTCAATGTTTTTTTGGCGTTTTCGCTACTTCCATTAAATATTTGAATTTTGTACAAATCATTTAGAATCAATGAGGTGTTTATTTTTCTTTTTTCGCTCAATAGTTGCTCAAATTTCGGGTCTTGATTTAAAGTGCCATTTTGCTCTTGGGCATTTGCTTTTGAAGTCGAAAAATAAACCATAATTAAGACAGAAATAATTTTCAAAACAGCTAGTATTCTCATAATGTGTTGGTTTTTAGGCAAAAATAGTATTTAAAAGTGAATACTAAATTTTCGACACTATTTAGAATAATTATAAATTATATTTAAGACTATTTTAAGGTTTTGAGAATAGTTCTTATAAGCGTATTTTTGTGCCGTATTTAAAGAAAAAGTGATTTTTATCTTTGTTGAAGTCTAGGTAAAATCACATCAATATTTTGATAATTATTGTACTATATGAAAAAGATGGGTAATCATAATTCGATTCCAAGGAAATTATATTTGAGCTTGGCTCTTTTGTTAAGTTTGTCCTTAACTTCATTTGCACAAGATGCAACTCCGGCTGCTCCCGCGGCAGCTTCAGCTCCGGTTGCAGCAACTGTAGCTCCAGCTAGTACACAAGGTGGTGATTCAGTAAAGGGGAAAGAACTTTTTAATGCAAATTGTGCTGCATGTCATAAATTAGATGCAAAAGCTACAGGACCAATGTTACGCAACATCGCTGCAAAACATGATAAAGCCTGGCTTTACAAATGGATACACAATAGTTCTGAGTTAATAAAATCAGGGGATGCCGCAGCGGTAAAAGTGTTTGAAGAAAACAATAAGTCTGTGATGACTAATTTTCCTCAATTATCAGAGGCCGATATTGACAATATTATAGCCTATACCTCTGAGCCTAAGACCGAAGCTGTTGCTCCTGTTACAGTAGGTGCCCCATCAGGTTCGAATGCTACCGAGAACGGAATTTCAAGTAATATAATTCTTGGAGCCCTAATATTGGTAATGGCAATATTGATTGTAATGTTATTGCTAGTCAATAAAGTTTTAACGAAAGTAGCTGCAATTAATGGAATAGTGGTTTCTGATAAAGTAAAAACAAAAACTACTCCAATTTGGAAAAGTTTTGTTAATAATCAATTTTTAGTGTTGGTTAGTGCTATATTCTTATTGTTATCAAGTGCCTATTTTGTATATGGATTTTTTATGCAAGTTGGAGTTGATCAAGATTATGAGCCCATCCAGCCTATCCATTATTCGCACAGAATACATGCCGGAAGTAATGGGATTAATTGTAATTATTGTCACTCTGCTGCTCGAGTAGGAAAACATTCTAATATACCTTCTTTAAATGTGTGTATGAACTGCCACAAAAACATTGCAGAGGTTTCAGACACAACAGCAACTGCTGATTATTCAAAATCATTTTATGATGGCGAAATTCAGAAATTATACAAAGCAGTGGGTTGGGATCAGTCTACTCAAACTTATACTGGAAAAACACAGCCCGTAAAATGGGTTCGCATTCACAACTTACCAGATTTTGTTTACTTTAATCACTCACAACACGTTAATGTTGCTGGATTAGAATGTCAAACGTGTCACGGGCCTGTTCAAACGTATGAAATCATGAAACAATTTGCCCCTTTAACTATGGGATGGTGTATTGATTGTCATAGAAAAACAGATGTAAAAATGGAAGGCAACGAATATTACACTAAAATTCACGAACAACTTTCCAAAAAATACGGTGTAGACAAATTGACTGCAGCGCAAATGGGCGGATTGGAATGCGGTAAATGTCACTATTAAAGAAAGGTTAGAAGTTGTATAAGTATAGAGTTTATAAAAATTTTAATTCCAGAGGAATTACTAAACTTATACCCTCATTACCTTATAAACTATAAAAAATAATAATTAAGAAGCTAATATTTATATAGAATATGTCATCAAACAAAAAATACTGGAAAAGTGTTGAAGAACTAGACGGAAATAGTTCTATTGTTGAGGCGCTTAGAAATAACGAATTTGTTGAAGAAATTCCTACTGATGAATTTTTAGGAAATGCCGATGCTTTGTCATCTTCATCAACAACACGTCGTGACTTTTTAAAGTACGTTGGATTTAGTACTGCAGCAGCAACGCTTGCAGCTTGCGAAGGTCCAGTTCATCTTTCAATACCTTACGTAGTACAACCGGAACAAATTATTCCTGGAATTGCAGATTATTATGCAACTACAGTTTTTGACGGTTTCGATTTTGCTAATCTTTTAGTAAAAACGCGTGAAGGTCGTCCTATAAAAATTGATAATAATAAGATTGCAGGAGCTAAATTTTCGGCAAATGCTAGAATACATGCTTCAATTTTGTCATTGTATGATAGCATGCGTTTGAAAGAACCAAAAATTTCTGGTAAAAATGTTTCTTGGTTAGAAGTAGATTCAAAACTAAAAGCAAGTTTAGTTGCTTCAAAAGCACAAGGAGGGCAAGTGGTACTTTTAACAAATACCTTAGCAAGTCCTTCGACTGAAAAGTTGATTGCTGAGTTTCTTGCAAAAAATACAAATGCAAAACATGTAGTTTATGATGCAGTTTCTGAGTCAGAAGCGTTAGATGCATTTGAAATGGTGTTTGGTGAAAGAGCATTAGTGGATTATGATTTTTCTAAAGCTTCGTTAATTGTTTCTGTGGGTGCAGATTTCTTGGGAGATTGGCAAGGAGGTAGTTATGACTCAGGTTATACTCAAGGAAGAATACCTAAAAACGGAGCGATGTCACGTCACTTTCAATTGGAAGCTAATATGACTTTATCTGGTGCTGCTGCAGACAAACGTTTGGCAATGTCAATTGCAAATCAAAAACAAGCATTAGTACATATATATAATCTAGTAGTTGGAGCTGCTGTTTCAGTTACTTTAGATGCAAAATTAAAAACAGAAATTACTAAAGCCGCCCAACAGTTGAAAGCTGCAGGGAGCAAAGGAGTTTTAGTTTCCGGAATTCAAGATACTAATGCTCAATTGTTGGTTTTAGCCATCAATCAAGCTTTAGCTAGTGCGTCTTTTTCTACCTCAGGAACAAGACAAATTAGAAAAGGATCTAACGCAAAAGTGGCTCAATTAGTGAAAGACATGAAGGTTGGAAGTGTTCATACTTTGATTATGAGTGGTGTAAATCCAGTATATTCTTTACCAAATTCAAATGACTTTGTAGAAGGTTTGAAAAAAGTAAGTCTTTCGGCAAGTTTTTCATTAAGAGAAGACGAAACGGCTACTCTTACCACTATTGCTGCTCCAGCGCCTCATTATTTAGAATCTTGGGGAGATGTAAGCATTACAAAAGGTACTTACGCATTAACACAACCTACAATTCGTCCGTTATTTAATACGAAGCAATTTCAAGATGTTTTGTTGTCATTAACGGGTGTTTCAGGTACTTTTTACGATTATCTAAAAGCCAATATAGCTTCAAATGCAGCAGGTACTACTTGGAACAAAGTATTACATGACGGCGTTTTTGTTGGCGCGATTCCTTCTGCTTCTGCAGCCGCTGCCAATTATACTGCAGCCGCAAATTCATTGGCTAAATCAAAATCGGTTTCTGGTTTTGAGTTAGTATTGTACACCAAAACAGGTTTAGGAGATGGTCAACAAGCAAATAATCCTTGGTTGCAAGAATTTCCAGATCCAATTACAAGAGTCTCTTGGGATAATTATGTTACTGTTTCGAATGCGGATGCCAAGAAATTGGGAATGT
>CAZHVE010000087.1:0-8031 GCA_964535705.1 uncultured Flavobacterium sp. | reverse complement strand
GGGTACTAAGTCGTACCAAAAACCTCTAAAGAAATTTAGAGGTTTTTTTCTTCAAACAAATCATAGAACTTATCGAAATCTTCTAGCAAATTGTTCGATATTTCGTCTGAATAGTGTACAAAAAGCTCTTCTGAAAAGAAGAGCTTTTGTTTTTTACAGAAGACGGGTCAAATTTTTTAATTTGATCCGGCTCTGGGTACATAAACCGCTTCTTTCGAAGCGGTTTTTTTGTGATTTTTTGTTGATTTTATCTCCAGCTCTATGATTTAACCCAAGGCTATAACAGCTTTTCTGCTCAATAATTCAATTTATTTCAATCCAAATCAAGGGCTCTATTTATAAATCTAAAGCAGCATAATTTCTCGGCGCCGGTTTTTACTATTTTTTTGAGACACTATTTTTTTTGAGACAATCTCTTGCGTTTTAGTTTGAGGTTAGTTATTGATTTCTTATGTAAAGGGAATTGATAATTTTTTATAATCACAAAAATTTATTTTTCATGCATTTATTATTAATTACATATATTTGCGTCAAATTATAATAAACACACATCTTCAAATTATAATAAACACACAGCGTCATATTATAACAAACACACAGCGCTATACTATAATAAGCACACGATGGCAACACCAGCAGAAAAACTAGCAGAATCACTAAAAGTTCTCCAAGCAATACAGAACAAAGGCATTGTAGCTATTAAATCGGAAGATTTGAGTAGAACTCATAAAGACCGACTAATCGCTAATGGTTTCATAAGAGAAGTTATTAGAGGCTGGTACATCGCTATTAATCCTGAAGAGACTAAAGGGAATAGCACCTCCTGGTTTACTTCTTATTGGGGATTTTGCTCAAGGTTTTTGGAAAACCGATACGGTGATGATTATTGCATTTCAGCTGAACAATCTTTGTTACTGCATTCAGGGAATGAGGTGGTTCCAAATCAGATGATTATTAGGTCAGTAAAGGGTAAAAACAATAACACCCCTTTATTATTCAATACTTCCTTATTCTGTATGAAATCTCCATTATCAGAACTAGAAGGCGTAGCGGTTAAAAACGGGTTGAGAATATTAAATCTACCTACCTCTATTATTTATAGTTCTCCTTCAATTTTTGTAAGTAACCCAATAGATGTAAGAACGGCATTAAGTACAATAGATGATGCTTCTGAAATTTTAGGATTATTGTTAGATGGAGGGCATAGTTTGAAAGCCGGAAGAATAGTGGGGGCATTTAGAAATATAGGAAATTCTAAAATAGCAGATGAGATTTTGAAAACGATGAAGTCAGCAGGTTATGATGTGAGAGAAACAGACCCATTTGAGCAGAAAACCCCAATTCCATTATCCTCAAGAGAACGTTCCCCATATTGCAATAGAATCCGGTTAATGTGGTTTGAAATGCGAGATGAAGTAATTAAAGTTTTCCCAAAGCCATTAGCTATTAATTTGATAGAAAAAGCGACTTTTCTAAAAAATATTGACGATATCTATGTTACCGATGCATACCACTCTTTGTCAATTGAAAAATACAAAGTCACTCCCGAACTAATTGAAAGGGTTAAAAGCGGGAATTGGAATTTAGGCGATAATGAAGATGATAAAAAACACAGAGATGCTTTGGCTGCAAGAGGTTATTGGCTTGCTTTTAATAGTGTTAAAAATAGTATAGAAAAGATTATTAATGGTGGTGATGTAGCCAAGATTCTTACTGAAGAACATAGTGATTGGTTTAGAGAATTATTTTCGCCAAGTGTAACATCAGGTATTTTAAAACCTTCTGATTTAGCCGGATATAGAAGACACCAAGTTTATATTGGGCAATCACAATACGTACCTGTAAATGTTGATGCTATAAGAGAGGTAATGCCAATATTATTTGAATTGATATCTCAAGAACCGGAAGCATCAGTTAGAGCGGTTTTAGGACATTTTATATTCGTTTATATCCACCCCTATATGGATGGAAATGGAAGAATGGGCAGATTCTTAATGAATGCATTATTAGCTTCAGGTGGTTATAACTGGATGGTAATACCTGTCCAAAAAAGAGAGGAATATATGAACGCTCTCGAAATGGCAAGCGTTAAACAAGATATAGCGCCTTTCGCTAAATTTATTGGAGATTTGGTAAAATTAACAATGGACGGTAAGCCTGTTGCGGGCTTGTAATAAAAATAATTAAAGATAAAATTAACCATTCGCTTCATTAATTTTTGCTATACTACCGATCTCACTTTATCCCAAAAACATAACTTCCCCAATACAACATGGCGAAACTAATGACCAATCCCGAAATCACCACTAAAAGAAGTCCGGGTAAAAGCATTTCTTTCATTTTTATTTGACCAGTAGCCAAGAGAATAGCGTTTGGAGGGGTGGAAATGGGCAACATAAATGCCACGGAAGCGCTAAAAGTAATAGGCAACATCAAAAATAATGGATTGATTTTGAGCGAAATGGATAGCGCTACACACAATGGCAATAAGGCCTGTACCACCGTTACATTTGCTACTACTTGGGTCATCAATAAAGCGATGAAGCACGCGGCTAATATGATGACTATGATGTGATTTCCGGAAAGTAAATCAATCTTCGAGGCAAACCAAAGGGTTAATCCCGAAACTTCAAATCCTTTTTCAAGGGCAAAGCCACCCCCAAAGAGCAATATAATTCCCCAAGGAATACGAGTTGCCGTATTCCAATCCATTATGGTGCTGCCAGGACTGTTTTTTGAAGGAATAATAAAAAGTAAAACACTTATAAAAACCGCTACAACAGCATCAATAATATAGTATGAGTTTGAAAAAAGTGAACTCCATCCAGGGATTCGGAATGTTCCAATGGCGATATCAGCCCTAAATATCATTAATATTGCAAATAAAAAAAAGACAAATAAAACTACTTTCTGCTCATAGGTCACTTTGCCTAGTTTCAAATTTTCAATTTGGAAAAAGGTGTTGTCTATAATTTCCAATTTCTTTTTAGGTCTAAAAAAGAAATACAATATAAAAAAAGCAGTAATGATTAATATCACATAAATAGGAAAAGCAAAAATCATCCAGTTAGCAAAATTAATAGTGGGTCCATTTTTAAAGTGTTCCTCATATGTTTTTAAAAAAACTAAATTGGTTGGTGTACCAATCAAAGTGGCCATTCCGCCTATTGAACTTGCGTAAGCAATTCCTAAAAGTAAGCCAGATTTAAATTTTCCTAATTCTTTTTCGCCATAGATTTCCTTTAGTTTTTCAATTACGGATATTCCTATAGGCAACATTAACAGTGCTATTGAAGTATTGGACATCCACATGGAAAGCAGAGAAGTAATTAGCATAAATCCGGCTAAAATTTGAAAAGTGCCTTTCCCAAAAACCATTAGTGTTCGTGCAGCAATTCTTTTATGTACTTCCCATTTTTCAATCGCCAATGCTAACATAAATCCACCGATGTATAAAAAAATCACTTCATTGAAATAGACTTTGGAGATTTCTTCACCACTAACTATTCCCGTTAATGGAAATAACAAAATGGGCAATAAAGAGGTTATCGCAATAGGGACGATTTCTGTAATCCACCAACCAAGCATCCATATCGCAATTCCGAGCACGATGCCGATATTTGGATTTATGACGCTAGGATTAAGCAAGGTGCTTAAAAGGATAAAGGCAATTGGAAAAAACAATAGTATTATTTTTCTTTTGACGGTTTTATCTTTCATGGTTCAATTTTTTATGGAAAAAGGATATGCACAGCATCGTTTGACATCTTTGTTGCATCATGGCCTGTGTTTGGAACGATACGAAATTGCCAATTAAATTCAGATTGAACCGCTCGGGCATAACCCTGACTTTTGGAAAAGAAATAATGGGCGCGATCCAGACGATTTAATCCCTGCAAGTCACTGTCGGCATTGTGCCGAAGAGAGGAGTCAGAGCTGTTGTTGTCTAATTCTCCAACGGTAATGTATAATTGTCTGCCAAAATAACTATTGGGTTGAATGGATGTGATGGGGCAATTCATGATTCCATACGGATAATTTGCCTCGCCATCGGGCACCGTGTACCATCCACTATTAGCGGCAATGGCTTTATTAAATCGGGCATTGGGTTTTAATAAAACCAATCGATGTACAAATTGCGCTCCTCCCGAATGTCCAAATAGATCATAGGCTTGTACTGTAGTTCCAGCTTTGGCTTTAATAAAATCGAAAAGAGGCTCAATAATAGAAAAAGTCCAAACGCTTTCATCATTTAGAGTTTGAGGTGTTGGGTAATTTCCATCTTGATACACATTTCCAATAATGTAGGAACTTCCTCCAGGAAAATCCGCATTGGTAAATTCAGGAGCAAAAACCATAAAACCATACTGATTGGATGCATTGACCCAAATATTCCGGTAGTAATTTGCGTTTCGTTCATCACCATGGAACACCATGACAATCGGCATGTTTTTTCGATCTCCAGAGGGGATATGATAAAAAACGTTTATTGGTTTTTGCGGCAACTCCGAATAAGTATAAACCAATTTATTTGAGCCCGAACGTAACAAATCTGAATTTATTATTTCGGTAGTGTCTTTAGCGCAAGAAATGAATACAAAAAAAAGTAAAATTTGAATTCTAGCAAGATAGTTTTTCATGTGTTTTTTTAACTATTTTTTGTTTATTTAGATTGCAAGTTGACATAAAAATAATCAAATTCAAAATAATATCGTAGTTTCGACTTTTCAGAAAGAGCATAAAGATAATACATGTAAACTGTTTACTGCAAAATAATAGGTTTTCACTGCGCAAAGGGTCAGATTAATATCAAATGCACTCTTCGTAACTTAAAAAAAATAAAAACTTTTTTTTAATTTAACTATAATATACTAATGTTAAAAACAAAATACGGATTAATTATTTTTAAGAAAATAGCCTTTCAGTTATTTTATTTTGGTTTTATCGTGTTATTTATATTCTTTTTTGGAGGGAACAAAAGACAGTTTTCTTCAAGTTTTGAGATGAGTTATGTTTTTGTTGAACTATTTTTGATTAGTATTTTACTATTTTATGTGAATTCCGCTTTTTTTGCTAAAGAAATGGTTGTTAATAAAAAGTACACCTCTTATTTTATCAAAAACACACTCTTAATTGCAATAGTAGTTCTAGGATGCTATTTTTTAAGAATTGTTTTAAAAGTAAATATGCTTACTGTAACCAACCAGTTCCTGTCTTTCGGGTTGTTTTTAAGTTTTTTTACATTAGTCACCTCCCTTTTTTATTCGGATTGGATCTATCAAATAGAGAATAAAGCAGCCATGTACCGTTTAATAAAGGAAAAAAATAAATTCGAAGTGGATTTGTTAAAAAGTCAATTTAGCCCCCATTTTCTCTTTAATACCCTCAACTCCATCTATTCAAAATGCCATAGTACGAGTCCAGATGCCGCTGTTATGATTTATAATTTATCTAACTTTATGCGATATTTAATTTATGATTGCTCCAGCCAGAGGGTTTTAATCAGTAAGGAAGTGACCCTGATTGATGATTTCATCAAATTGTATAAGTTAAATTACAGTGCTGACATCAATATCACCTTCAAGCATAAATTGTTTGACGAAGGACAGCGAATTGCTCCGATGCTGCTGCTTAATTTTATAGAAAACGCCTTCAAACACAGCCAAGTGGGCGTTTCAAAAGAATCGTATGTAAAAATCGAATTGGCCACAGATCAGGATTTTCTTTATTTTAAAATTGAGAATAACAAAGTTACCTTGCAAAACAAACTTGAAAAAGGAATAGGAAATATAAATACTATTTCACGACTCGATTTAGATTATGTCGGACAATACGAATATGAGGTGACCGATTTAGAAAAACGGTATACAGTGAATTTAAAAATAAGATTATGAAAACAATAAAGTGCTTTATTATAGACGATCAGGAACCAGCCTGTAAGTTGCTCGAAGAATATATCTTGAAAATCCCACAGCTTGAAATTGTAGGTATTTCGCATGAACCTTTGGATGCGCTAAGTAAAATACAAGAACAAACGGTAGATTTACTTTTTTTAGATATTAATATGCCAGTTCTCAACGGAATCCAATTCCTGAAAGCCCTGAAAAATCCCCCGAACACCATTTTCACCACGGCATATTCCGAATATGCCTTGCAGGCGTTCGACCTCAAAGTGATTGATTATTTAGTAAAACCCATTCCATTTGAACGCTTTGTCATGGCGGTAAATCGCATATTTGATTTGCCTTTTCAAAAAAATGCAGAAACTCCCACTGCTGAAGCAAATTTACCCGAAGTACAATACAATGACTTCAGCTTTTTTAAGACCGACCAAAACAAATTGGAAAAAATCAATTTCAATGAGGTGATTTTCATCGAAAGCTACAGTGAATACGCTCGCTTTCATACCAAAAAGAAAATAAGCGTTTCTAGAGTATCGCTCAACAGGCTCGAAGAAATTTTCCCGAAGAACAAATTTTTCCGGGTGCACCGCTCTTTTATAATTAATATCGACAAGATCGAAACCATTGACGGGAACCTAATCGAAATTCAAAGCTATAAAATTCCGATTAGTAAAAACAGGAGGGAAGACCTTAATAAATTGATACTGCATAATAATTCCTAACGATTTTCGGAAGAAAATCACCCTCAAAAACCAACGATACAACGGGTGAAAGTTTTACAAAATTTTATAAAAATCTTTCAAATTCCCGCGGTTTTTTAAGTCACTTTTAAGCAAAACGATTTTCACGACTATTTTACAAAATTTACGGAAAGAGGTAAAAAAGGAACTCCTCTCTAAATATTTTGGGTAAATTCCTATAAAAAACCCAAAACCAAGAATTTAAAACACCAACAAAAAACCATAAATAGCTGATAAATAAGTTTTTATATTTAGTTATTTTAAAAAATCACGACCGGCTAGTGCTCTTAAACCGCTCCTAAAGGGTGTTTTTCGGTACAATTCTACCCCTATTTTTGTACTTTTTTATTTAATATAAGTTGTTAGTTTGCATCGTCAGTACTTTCTTTTTTCGTTTTCTGAATATAAATAGAGGCATTTATCGGGGTAAATGTGTTTCGAAAGCAGGAATTCAAAGAGAGCGTATTGGCATAAACTATTAACAACCAAATTCATTTATCATGAAAAAACAATTACTCGGGGTCGAGAAATTAAACCGACCGCTAAATCAAACGACTTCCTCTTGGAAGTACATTTTTTATTCCTTAATTGGTTTAATGGTGTTGCTATTTTCTAGCAATGTCAATGCGCAAACTGTTACGCCTTACACTACTACATCAACTTGGCTGTGTCCTGCCGGTGTTTTCTCCGTTCAGGTCGAATGCTGGGGTGCTGGAGGTGGCGGGGGTGGTTCTGCAGCGGCAAGTACAGCGAATCGTTCCGGAGGTGGAGGAGGCGCTGGTTCTTATGTTAAGAGAACAATTGCGGTCGTTCCAGGAACCACGTACACTGTTACTGTTGGAGCGGGCGGAGCCAAGGGAGGAACTTCTACTGCATCAGGGTATTATGGAGGTCCAGGGGGTAAATCGGAATTTTCGGGCCCATCAATCATTGCGCTAACTGCCAGTGGAGGAACAGGAGGAACTGGAGCTGGATCCTCGAATTTTATTACAAATCCAGGGGGAGTTTTAGGTGGACTTTATGGATTTAGTATAAGTGGAACCAAAACAACCAATTACACTTCATCTTCCGTTGTTAGTTTATCAGGCGGTGGTGGCACAGGGGCAGCTACAGCTTTTAATACAAACTCCACAAGTGGTTTAGTAACCTATATTGCTGCAACTAATCAAGGAACGGGATATACAACCGCCCCTTCGGTGGCAGTTTCAGTTGGAGCTGGTCTAACTTTTACGGCCTTGGTCAATCCAAACATTAATTCTGCAGGAGCAGATACAACTACTCTAGGCCTAGATGGTGGCGCTAGTACAACATCCGCTGGTGGAGCTGGTGGAGCAGGAGTAGCTGGAACGAACTCAAAGCGCCGTAAATCTTGAAACCTGCTACCCAGG
>CAZHVE010000086.1:0-8053 GCA_964535705.1 uncultured Flavobacterium sp. | reverse complement strand
TCGCTTCACAAGTCAATGGAGAACGAACCTCTAATTTTTCAATTGGAGAAGCCTCAATTAATTTCATGTAGGCTTCGGTAATTTGCTGGCCTGCTTCGATGATCACCTCATTGGTCATAGGATTGATAACATCTTGCAATGCCACACGTCCTAAGATTCTTTCTCCCAAAGTTTCTACGATTTCTTCGTTCTTTTTCAATGCTGAAACTTCAACACCTCTTAAAGTACCACAATCCACCATATTCACAATTACATCCTGAGAAACGTCATGCAATCTTCTGGTCAAATAACCCGCATCGGCAGTTTTCAAAGCCGTATCCGCAAGACCTTTACGCGCACCGTGAGTAGAAATAAAGTACTCAAGGATAGAAAGACCTTCTTTAAAGTTAGAAAGAATCGGGTTTTCAATAATTTCACCACCACCAGCAGTAGATTTTTTAGGCTTAGCCATCAAACCACGCATACCGGTTAACTGACGAATTTGTTCTTTGGAACCCCTCGCTCCAGAATCAAGCATCATGTAAACAGAGTTAAAACCTTGTTGGTCTTCTCTAATGTTTTTCATTGCTGTTTCTGTAAGCTGAGCATTTGTTGAAGTCCATACGTCAATAACTTGGTTGTAACGTTCGTTATTGGTGATAAGACCCATATTATAATTGGCAGAGATACCTTCAACTTGCTCTCTAGCATCTGCAATTAATTTTGGTTTTTCATCTGGGATTCTAATATCTCCCAATGAGAATGACAATCCACCTTTGAAGGCATACTTGTATCCCATATCTTTCATGTTATCCAAAAAGGCTGCCGTAGTAGGTACATTAGTCATGCTTAAAACATGTCCGATAATATCTCTAAGGTTTTTCTTGGTCAATACATCATTGATATAACCTGCAGCTTCAGGAACTACTTCGTTAAACAATACACGACCAGCAGTTGTTTGGATAATTTTGTAAACTAATTCACCCGATTCGTTAAAATCTTTTGCACGAATTTTAACTCTAGCATTCAATTCTAAACGACCTTCATTTATGGCAATATTTGTTTCCTCGGCAGAATATAAAATCAAACCTTCACCTAAAATCTTGTGTTCTGGAGTAGACAAACGTTCTTTGGTCATATAATACAGACCCAAAACCATATCCTGAGAAGGTACAGTAATTGGCGCACCATTTGCAGGATTCAGGATATTGTGAGAACCCAACATTAACAATTGAGCTTCCAAAATAGCTTCCGGTCCTAACGGCAAGTGAACTGCCATCTGATCCCCATCAAAATCCGCATTAAATGCAGTACAAACTAAAGGGTGCAATTGGATTGCTTTTCCTTCAATTAATTTTGGTTGGAATGCTTGAATACCCAATCGGTGCAAAGTAGGAGCACGATTCAGTAAGATTGGGTGACCTTTAATAACATTTTCAAGGATATCCCAAACTACAGGCTCTTTTTTGTCTATAATTTTCTTGGCAGATTTTACTGTTTTTACAATTCCTCTTTCTATCAATTTACGGATAACGAAAGGTTTGTATAATTCAGAAGCCATATCTTTAGGGATACCGCATTCGAACAATTTCAATTCAGGACCAACAACAATTACCGAACGAGCGGAATAATCCACACGTTTACCCAATAAGTTTTGACGGAAACGACCTTGTTTTCCTTTTAGGGAATCCGAAAGTGATTTCAATGGTCTGTTTGATTCTGTTTTTACAGCAGAAGCTTTTCTTGTATTATCGAAAAGTGAATCTACGGATTCCTGCAACATACGTTTTTCGTTTCTCAAGATTACTTCTGGAGCTTTAATCTCCATCAATCTTTTCAAACGGTTGTTACGGATGATTACACGACGGTATAAATCATTTAAATCTGAAGTCGCAAAACGACCCCCATCAAGCGGCACAAGTGGACGTAATTCTGGCGGAATAACCGGTACCACTTTCATAATCATCCATTCAGGACGATTTTCGCGGTTCAAGTTAGATTCACGGAATGATTCCACTACTTGCAATCTTTTTAAGGATTCTGTTTTACGCTGTTTAGACGTTTCATTGTTAGCACTATGTCTTAATTCATAAGACAAAGCGTCTAAATCGATACGAGCCAATAAATCCATAATACACTCTGCTCCCATTTTGGCAACAAATTTATTTGGATCAAAATCGTCTAAATATTGATTGTCAGCAGGAAGAGTGTCCAATATATTTAAATACTCTTCTTCTGTTAAAAAGTCTAATCTTTCTATTGGCTCTCCTTCTGGAGTTTTAGCAATACCAGCCTGAATTACCACATATCTTTCGTAGTAGATAATCATGTCCAATTTCTTGGAAGGTAGGCCTAATATGTATCCAATTTTGTTTGGAAGAGAACGGAAATACCAGATGTGGGCAATTGGCACAACAAGGTTGATGTGTCCTACTCTGTCTCTACGTACTTTTTTCTCTGTCACTTCAACCCCACAACGGTCACAGATGATTCCTTTGTAGCGAATTCTTTTATATTTACCACAAGCACATTCGAAATCTTTTACTGGTCCGAAGATTCTTTCGCAGAAAAGTCCGTCACGCTCTGGTTTGTGTGTTCTGTAATTAATCGTTTCTGGCTTCAATACTTCACCTCTTGATTCTTTCAAGATGGATTCAGGAGAAGCTAGTCCTATCGAAATTTTGTTGAATCTTTTTACAGGATTCTTGTCTTTATTATTATTTCTAGTATTCATCATAGTTTTTACTATTGATTTATTTGCAATTAAAAATTGATTCTTGTTTTAGTCAAAAGTTTAAAAGTCGAAAGTCGAAAGTCAGATAGACTTTAAAAACTTTAAGACATTTGACTTTATGACTTAAAAACTACCTCGGATTACTTCTCTAAACTTCAAACAAAATTTTGAAGTGCTAATTATATAGTTTATATAAAAAATCGGAACGGGTTACGGGTCTAAATCCTAAAAACTCCTTGAAAAAGTGTTCAGTGTTCAGTTTTTAGTGTTCAGACTGACCACTAAAAACTGACCACTGAATACTGAAATTATTCTTCTAAACGAATGTCTAAACCAAGCCCTTTCAATTCATGCATTAAGACATTGAATGATTCTGGCAATCCTGGTTCTGGCATTGCTTCTCCCTTAACGATTGCTTCGTAAGTTTTGGCTCTACCAATAACATCATCAGATTTAACGGTCAATATTTCACGAAGAGTACTTGATGCTCCATAAGCTTCAAGTGCCCATACCTCCATCTCTCCAAAACGCTGACCTCCAAACTGGGCTTTACCACCCAAGGGCTGTTGCGTAATCAATGAGTAGGGTCCTATTGAACGTGCGTGCATTTTATCGTCAACCATGTGACCCAATTTCAACATATAGATTACTCCAACTGTTGCTTTTTGTGCAAAACGCTCTCCTGTTCCACCATCATAAAGATAGGTATGTCCGAATCGTGGCACATTAGCTTCATCTGTCAAAGCATTTATTTCGTCAAGAGATGCACCGTCAAAAATTGGAGTAGCAAATTTTCTACCCAAATTCTGTCCAGCCCAACCTAATACGGTTTCATAAATTTGACCAATGTTCATACGGGAAGGTACACCCAGTGGGTTCAACACGATGTCAACAGGGGTTCCGTCTTCTAAGAAAGGCATGTCTTCGTGACGAACGATACGAGCAACAATACCTTTGTTACCGTGACGTCCCGCCATTTTATCCCCAACTTTCAGTTTACGTTTTTTGGCAACATATACTTTAGCTAATTTTAAAATTCCTGCTGGCAATTCATCACCAACAGTAATCGTGAATTTCTCTCTACGCAAGGCTCCTTGCAAATCGTTCAACTTAATTTTATAGTTATGAATCAAATCATTTACCATAGTATTAGTTGCATCATCTGCAACCCATTGACCTGAACTTAAGTGAGCGAAATCTTCAACAGCAAACAGCATTTTTTGAGTGTATTTTTTACCTTTTGGCAAAACTTCTTCACCCAAATCATTCATTACACCCTGAGATGTTTTACCATTAACGATTAGAAACAATTTCTCAACTAATTTGTCTTTTAATTCAACAAACTTCACTTCGAATTCGATTTCTAAAGCGCCTAAAGCATCTTTATCTTGCGTACGTTTGCGTTTGTCTTTTACCGCTCTTGCAAACAATTTTTTATCTAAAACCACACCGTGCAAAGAGGGTGACGCTTTTAATGAAGCATCTTTAACATCACCTGCTTTATCCCCGAAGATCGCTCGAAGCAATTTTTCTTCCGGAGTAGGATCTGATTCACCTTTTGGTGTAATTTTCCCGATTAGAATGTCGCCAGGTTTAACCTCGGCTCCAATTCTAATCATACCATTTTCATCTAAATCTTTAGTAGCTTCTTCAGAAACGTTTGGAATATCATTCGTTAATTCTTCGTTACCTAATTTAGTATCTCTCACTTCCAATGAATAATCATCCACGTGAATAGAGGTAAAAATATCGTCACGAACCACTTTTTCAGAAATCACAATCGCATCCTCGAAGTTGTATCCTTTCCATGGCATAAATGCCACTTTAAGGTTACGACCTAAAGCCAATTCCCCATTTTGAGTAGCATATCCTTCTGACAATACTTGTCCAAGAGCTACTCTGTCCCCTTTTCTTACGATAGGCTTCAAGTTGATACTGGTACTTTGATTGGTTTTTCTAAATTTAATTAGATTGTATGTTTTATCATCTTCCTCAAAACTTACCATTCTTTCTTCTTCAGAACGATCGTATTTGATGGTGATGATATTTGCATCTACATATTCTACAACCCCAGGACCTTCGGCATTTATCAATACTCTAGAATCCGATGCTACTTGACGCTCTAAACCTGTTCCAACAATAGGAGCTTCAGGACGTAACAATGGTACAGCTTGACGCATCATGTTTGATCCCATCAAGGCTCTGTTCGCATCATCATGTTCCAAAAATGGAATCAATGAAGCTGAAATCGAAGCAATTTGGTTTGGAGCAACGTCAGCATAATCCACTTTTGATGGATCAATTACAGGGAAATCACCTTCTTGACGGGCAATTACGTTGTCGGCAAGAATTTTTCCAGAAGCATCCATTTTAATGTTTGCCTGAGAAATCATCATTCCTTCTTCTTCCTCAGCACTCAAATAAACAGGGGTAGAAACTAAATCTACCACTCCTTTAGCTACTTTACGATACGGTGTTTCGATGAAACCCATTCCGTTTACTTTAGCATAAACACCAAGAGAAGAAATCAAACCAATGTTTGGTCCCTCAGGAGTTTCAATTGGACATAAACGCCCATAGTGCGTATAGTGAACGTCACGAACCTCAAAACCTGCTCTTTCACGAGAAAGTCCACCTGGTCCAAGTGCCGATAATCTTCTTTTGTGTGTAATCTCGGCCAATGGATTTGTTTGATCCATAAATTGAGACAACTGGTTGGTTCCAAAGAAAGAGTTGATTACTGATGATAATGTTTTAGCATTAATCAAATCAATAGGTGTAAACACCTCGTTATCTCTAACGTTCATTCTCTCCCGAATGGTTCTAGCCATACGAGCCAAACCTACACCAAATTGTTGTGACAATTGTTCACCAACGGTTCTAACACGACGGTTTGACAAGTGATCGATATCATCAATATCTGCTTTCGCGTTGATTAATTCAATCAAATATTTTACTATGGTAATGATATCTTCTTTGGTAAGCACTTGCTTTTCCATCGGCGTATCAAGACCCAGTTTTTTGTTTATTCTATAACGACCTACTTCACCTAAGTTGTACCGTTGGTCAGAGAAAAACAATTTATCTATAATCCCACGAGCCGTTTCTTCATCAGGCGGTTCTGCGTTACGCAATTGTCTGTAAATGTGCTCAACGGCTTCTTTTTCAGAATTGGTTGGATCTTTTTGAAGCGTGTTGTGAATGATAGAATAATCAACTGCATTACTATCTTCTTTGTGCAACAAAATGGATTTAACGTTAGCATCGATGATTTCTTCCACATTATCTTTATCGATAACGGTATCTCTATCAAGGATTATTTCGTTACGTTCAATAGAAACAACTTCGCCGGTATCTTCATCCACAAAATCTTCATGCCAAGTGTTTAGTACACGAGCCGCTAATCTTCTACCAATATATTTTTTAAGTCCTGTTTTGGACACTTTAATTTCTTCGGCTAGGTCGAAAATCTCTAGGATATCCTTGTCTCTTTCAAAACCTATGGCGCGGAATAAAGTAGTAACAGGTAATTTTTTCTTTCTGTCGATATACGCGTACATTACGCTGTTGATATCGGTTGAAAATTCTATCCAAGACCCTTTAAAAGGAATTACTCTGGCAGAATATAATTTTGTTCCATTGGCATGGAATGACTGTCCAAAGAAAACCCCTGGAGAACGGTGCAATTGAGAAACAACAACGCGTTCGGCGCCATTGATTACAAAAGTACCACTTGGAGTCATGTAAGGAATTGTACCAAGATATACATCTTGAACAATAGTTTCAAAATCTTCGTGTTCTGGGTCAGTACAATATAGTTTTAACCTTGCTTTTAAAGGCACACTGTACGTAAGTCCCCTTTCAATACATTCTTGAATTGTGTAACGTGGTGGATCTACAAAGTAATCTAGAAACTCCAACACAAAGTTATTTCTTGTATCTGTAATTGGAAAGTTTTCCATGAAGGTGTTGTACAAACCTTCGTCGCCTCTTTCGTCAGATTTAGTTTCCAGTTGGAAAAAATCTTTAAACGATTTAACCTGAACATCTAGAAAATCCGGATAGTCAGGAATATTTTTTGTGGAGGCAAAATTCAATCTTTCAGTCTGATTAGTTATCATCTATGGACAAAATTTTGATTAAAAAAAAGTGATTTTTTGTGTAAAACACGGTGTAATCTATACTTTCTTTTTACAATCAACACCTCTTAAAAATGAACCAAGTTCGCTCATTTCGTTCTTCGTATTGATTACAAGTTTATTTGTATTATACGCTCTATAAAATAAAATTTAGAGTGCAAAATTATTATACGAAAAATGGTTTAGGTCTTTGAAAGCGTATTTCAAGACCTAAACCTATTCTCTAAAGCGGGAAGAATTATTTTAATTCAACTACAGCTCCAGCTTCTTCTAAAGATTTTTTAAGACCTTCAGCCTCATCTTTAGAAACACCTTCTTTTACATTTGAAGGTGCGCTATCCACTACATCTTTAGCTTCTTTAAGACCTAAACCTGTAAGTTCTTTAACCATTTTCACAACAGCTAATTTAGAAGGACCAGCCTCCTTCAATACTACTGTAAATTCCGTTTGAACTTCTTCAGCTGAAGCTTCTCCGCCACCTGAAACTACTACAGCTGCAGCAGCTGGTTCGATACCATAGTCATCTTTTAATATTGTTGCTAATTCGTTAACTTCTTTTACAGTTAAGCCAACTAATTGTTCTGCGAATTGTTTCAAATCTGCCATTTTTTCTATCGTTTTAAAATGATTTGTAAATTATAATTTATTTATTGTGCGCGTTTTAATATCCTTAATTTGTTTTATTATTTAGAAATCTAAAATCAGAAATCTAAACTCTAAAATTGAATTAAGCAACCTCTTCCCCCTTGAATTGGTTTTGAAGAGCAGAAATAACTCTTTGGGCTGGTGATTGAAGTAATCCAATGATTTCGCCAATAAGTTCTTCTTTAGATTTAATAGTTGCCAAGGCATCTAATTGGTTATCTCCAATGTAAATTTCAGCATTAATGTAAGCCCCTTTTAAAACTGGCTTATCCGATTTTTTGCGGAAATCTTTAATTATTTTTCCAGGTGCATTTGCAATATCTGAAATAAATATTGCGCTATTCCCTGTCAACACCGATGGTAAATCACCATAGTCATTAGCTGATGCCTCCATTGCTTTTGCAAGCAAGGTATTTTTAACAACCTCTAATTTTATGCCTGCTTTAAAGCAAGCTCTTCTCAAGCTTGAAGTCGTTTCTGCGTTTAATCCAGAAATATCCGATACATAAATAATATTTGTACCAGCTAACTGTGCAGTTAAATCTTCAATCGCGA
>CAZHVE010000085.1:0-8062 GCA_964535705.1 uncultured Flavobacterium sp. | reverse complement strand
AAAAGTTAGACACTATTTGGGGGTATTTTTATGGAAAGAAAAGTCAAGTATGATTATGCATTTAAGCTTGAATGTGTGAAATTAGTAATAGAAGAACATCATTCTTATGGTGTTATTTCTAAACAAAAAGGAGCTGATAAATCAAATATTCGTAAATGGGTTGGATTTTATAAGCAATTTGGAGAAAGTGGTTTAATACCAAGAATGAGATGTAGTTATTCGGTAGATTTTAAATTGAAAGTATTACAATCAATTGATAAGGAACTTTTATCATTGAACGAAACTTGTTTGAAATTTAACATTCCTACTTCTTCGATTTTTCTAAAATGGAAAAGAGATTTTGCTAACTTTGGTCTGGAAGGATTACAACCTAAACCGAAAGACAAAGCAAAATCTATGGGTAACATTAAACGTAAAAAGCATAAATCAGATAAAACATTAACTAGAGAAGAAGAACTTCTTTTAGAGAATGAAGCCTTACGATGTGAACTTGATTATCTAAAAAAGTTACAAGCCTTAATTCAAGCCGAAGAGAAAGTCAAAAAGCTCAAGCCATAATGGAATTAAGGCATAAATACGATTTAAATATACTTTTAAATCAAGCTAATATGGCACGTAGTAGTTTTTATTATCATCAAAAACAATGTAAATCTTCTGATAAGTATCAAGTAATAAAAGAGTTAATAAAATCCATTTATCATAAACACAAAGGGCGTTATGGGTACAGGAGGATTACTGATGAATTAAATAATAAAGGTTTAGTTATCAATCATAAAACAGTTTTAAGATTAATGAAATTAATAGGTTTAAAAAGTATTATTAGAGTCAAAAAATATAAATCCTATAAAGGAGACCAAGGTAAAATAGCTCCTAATCTTCTACAGAGAAATTTTAAAGCTGAAGCTCCTAATCAAAAATGGGCAACCGATATAACCGAGTTTAATGTCTCTGGTCAGAAATTGTATTTGTCGCCTATTATTGACTTATTCAATCAAGAAATAATCAGCTATGAACTAACGGAAAGACCCGTATTTAATCAAGTGGTTATGATGCTCCAAAAAGCATTTAAGAAGATCCCAAATAACACTAATTTGACCTTGCATTCAGATCAAGGTTGGCAATATCAAATGAAACAGTATCAAAATCTATTGAAAGAAAAAGGAATTAAACAAAGTATGTCTAGAAAAGGAAACTGTCTAGATAACGCTATAATTGAAAACTTCTTTGGAATACTTAAGTCGGAGTTATTTTATCTTAAAAAATACACTTCATTAGACCAATTAAAAAATGAGATAAATGAATATATAAATTATTACAATAACGATAGAATTAAATCAAATTTAAACAAAATGAGCCCGATACAATATCGAGCTCATTATTATCAAAATTAATTATAAATTTGTCTAAACTTTTGGGTTCAGTCTAATTGAAATGCCGTTTTTTGATTCCTATTAATTATTCTTCACTCAAAGCGTTCCAGCCACGAGCTTTCAACGGAATTCTGGTATTGGCTCGAGTTACCAAATGTATACCTTCGCTTTCTTGGGTCATGTGCCCAATAATAGTGAAATTTGGATTTCCTTTTATCTTGTCAAAATCTTCCATTTTAATAGTAAAAAGCAATTCATAATCTTCGCCACCATTAATGGCCACGGTTGTAGAATCTAAGTCGAATTCTTCGCAAACATTAATAAACTGAGGATCGAGAGGTAATTTGTCTTCGTATAAATTACAACCTACTTTTGATTGTTTGCAAATATGGATAATTTCAGACGACAATCCATCCGAAATATCGATCATTGCAGTTGGTTTTATTTCCAATGCGTGCAACAAAGTACGCACATCTTTTCTGGCTTCAGGTTTTAATTGGCGCTCAATTAAATACGTGTAGGCATCCAAATCAGGTTGTGAATTTGGGTTGACCTGAAAAACTTGTTTCTCCCTTTCGAGAATCTGCAATCCCATATACGCTGCACCAATATCACCGGTTACAACCAACAAATCGGTTTGGCCAGCTCCATTTCTATATGCAATTTCATCTTCGTCGGCTTCGCCAATAACGGTAATGCTGATAATCATTCCTTTTTGTGATGAGGTGGTGTCACCACCAATAACATCAACCTTGTATTCATTGGCGGCAAGCGTAATTCCATCAAATAATTCTTCTAAAGCTTCCAATGGAAAACGGTTAGAAACAGCTATCGAAATCAAGATTTGGGTAGCTTTGGCATTCATTGCACAAATATCCGAAACATTGACCACCACTGCTTTGTAACCCAAATGTCTTAGAGGCATATAGCCCAAATCAAAATGGACCCCTTCAACTAGCATATCGGTAGAAACAACTGCTTTTTTAGATGCGAAATCTAAAACTGCAGCATCATCGCCAATGCCTTTTAAAGTGGAAGGTTGTGTAATTTTGAAGTTTTTTGTCAAGTGGTCTATTAATCCAAATTCGCCTAATTGAGCAATACTGGTTCGTTGTGGGGATTTATCTTCGATCATAGTCATTGCGATGAACGAAGTAATCTTCATTCACTTTGATTAATTTAATTTTTTTTTAAAGTTGCAAATGTACGAAGATGGTAAGGTTTTTTGTCAAATAAAAAAATAGATTAGATTCAGCCATTTAATTTATCATTAAATTTATGGCAAAATCAAACTAATTTAATTTTTATAAAATGAAAATATTTGACATTGTTACCTTAACCATAAACCCTTCTTTGGATAAAAGCACCCAATTCACGGGATTGGTTGCCGAACAAAAAATACGTTGCGGAACACCTCGTTACGATGCTGGTGGCGGAGGAATAAATGTTTCTAAAGCAATTTATCGATTAGGGGGAGAATCACTATGTGTATTCACATCGGGAGGATCGCCAGGAATTAAATTGGAAGAATTGGTACAAAAAGAGGGAATTGTCATAAAAATAATACCCACACAAAATTGGACCCGAGAAAATCTCGTGGCCATAGACACCAATACCAATGCGCAATATCGGTTTTGTTTTCCTGGGACTCCGATTTCTGATCTCGAAAAAGGAAATATTCTTCAAACTATTCAAGAATTAAAAACTAAATATTTAGTGGTAAGTGGCAGTTTAAATGAAGGTTTATCTCCAGATTTCTATCAACATATTGCCGATTTGGCGAAAATTTATGGCACAAAATTAATAGTGGATACTTCTGGGGAAGCTTTGAAAAAAGTATTGGAAAAAGGCGTGTATTTGGCCAAGCCAAACATAGGTGAATTAGCAAAATTAATTGGAGTTGAACGATTAGCAATGGATGAGGTTGCTCCGGCAGCACGAAAATTAATCGAAAAAGGAAGTGCTGAAATTGTGGTGGTTTCTCTAGGGGCCCAAGGAGCAGTTTTGGTTACGGCAACTCAAACAGAGTTTGTTCCAGCGCCAAATGTTGTCAAGAAAAGCACCGTTGGAGCTGGCGACAGTATGGTGGGCGCCATGGTTTTGGCTTTGTCACAAAATAAACCTTTAAAAGAAGTGGTGCAATGGGGAGTGGCTTGTGGCTCAGCGGCAACCATGAATGAAGGGACTCAGCTCTTTAAAATCCAGGATGCCAAACGTTTATATGAATGGCTTCAGAAGAAATAGTTTTTATTTTAACAAAGCTTGACAATTTTCATTACAGACTTTGTTTAAATCATCGTTTCATACTAAAATGAGCTTTGAATTCCTGATCTACATTATTATTTTTATAAAATACATGAAACCAATAATCGGTAGAAGGAAGTGGTTGATCATTAAAGGTTCCATCCCAACCCGGTCCTGCTGGATAGATTTGTTTTATAAATTTCCCGTATCGATCATAAATATAAATTACTGCATTTAGCTGATCTGCTAAATCAGGAATATTCCATGTGTCGTGATAGTTATCGGCATTTGGAGTAAAATAATTAGGATAATTCAATACAATAGCAACGAGTATGATATCATCACAATCACCCTTTGTGTCGTGAATGGTAATGAGATGCTCCCCTGAAGGAACATCGTGAAAAACATTGTCCGTTTGAAAATTTCCGCTGTCCATTTGGTATTCATAGATTCCGAAACCACCGGTAAGATTTACAATAATATCGATGGTATCTTCAAAAGCACCAGTTACAGTTACTGTTGCAATAGCGGTACTTGATTTTTCGACAATTACAGTTGTTGGATTATAGCCGCAGTCATTACCGATATCAGGGGTGTTTTTAATAACAACTACATTATAAGTCCCTTCATGGATGGCTGTGTAATTGGGTCCAGTTCCCATTGATGTTCCGTTCAAATACCATTCTACGGTAAAAATGGCAGGATCAAGTCCTGAAACTAATTCGAAAGAACTAAGTAATGTGCCAGTCGTGAAATCCACACAAATTACACCGCCGTTAATTACGAGATTATTTAATGGATAAATGGTGATGTTAAAATCATCCTGGTCGAAACAATTTAGATTCGTTGGAGAAGGGGCAAATATGTACATCGGCAGCTGACTGGTTGAAATATTTTGGCCGGGAAAATAAGCGGTTCCGGTACCGTTGGTTCCGGAAAAATAATTGCCTAACGCTAAAGGAGGAAGAGTATAACTTCCGCAGGCTTCAACGTCGGCTTGGCCTGTTAAAACAGGTGTTGTTGAAATGGTGACTATAAAATCATCCTCGTCTGAGCACGTTAATCGAGTACCTAGTATTGCATAAACGTAAACGGTTCGCGAAGTGGTTAAATCTGTTCCTGCGGGGATAATTGGTCCTTGTCCATTCGGTAAATAATAGTAATTACCCACAGTTAATGGAGGTAAGGTATAACTATCACATTCATTTATGTCCTCGAAAGTTCCAACTTCAACTCCACCCGCTTCCACTTTAAAAATCGTTTCATTACTACATGCTGTAAAATCATTCCATTCATTATAAATGTAAATCGTTTGTGTGGTAGAAATAACAGTTCCTGCAGCAATAACAGTTCCAGAGCCATGAGTACCATTTGTGGCGGTGTAATAAGTTCCGTTGGTCAATGTTGGAAGTGTAAAATCGGTACAAGTAAACACGTCAGTAAAACTGTCAACAAGAGGAAGAGGCCTGATTTCGACTTGAAAAACGTCTTCGTTGGTACAACCACCGCCACCAGCATAGATGTAAATCGGTCGTGTACTTGTAATGATGTCACCTGCATTTAAACGTGTTCCGCCACCCTTGGTGTCTGTAAAGTAATTTCCATTGGTTAATATCGGTAATGTATAGTTTTGACATTCAAATCGATCAGCGGGTGTGTCAACAAGTGGTAGTGGGTTTATTGTTATTAAATAACTTAAATTATTAGTACAATTAGGGACACTTGTTGTATCGGCATAATAATAAACCGTTTGCGAACTCGTAATTACAGTCCCGGCAGGAATAATGTTTCCGACTCCAAAAGCTGGGTCATAATAATTTCCAAAGGGAATTGCCGGTAAAGTATAACTTCCGCAATAAGAAATCGGTTGATAGATTGAAGTATCCACGATATCCACTCTGAATATATTCTCATCGGGACAAGTTCCGTCATCCGCAAAAACATAAATATTTTGACTGCTGTAAAGCACATCGCCTACATTTAATAGAACTCCAGAACTTGTAAAATAATTTCCATTTGTTAAGGGGGGTAAAGTATAAAAATTACAAGTGACCACATCGGCTGGGTCGTCTAAAAGAGGTAAAGTAAGAATAGTAATGCGAAGATCTTCATTTCTACAAACATTACTATTTATCACCGCATAGAAATAAATGGTTTGGTCAGTGGTCAATATGGTTCCTGGGGGAAGTGTATCGCCTGTTCCGCTTGGACCTGTAAAGAAATTCCCTGCAGGTGTTCCGGTAATAATATATTCCCCACAACTGGCACTTTCAAAAGTTAATTCATCAATAAAAGTTAAGGTAAAAGTATTTTCATTCGTACAGTTGTTAGGGGGAATTGGGCCACTAAAAATATAATACGTGCCACCTGTATCTATTGTATCGCCAGCATTCAACGGAGTTCCTGTTCCATTTGGGCCAGTGTAATAATTTCCGTTAGTTATTGCGGGTAAAATATAACTGCTACATTCAATAACATCAGCAATATCATCTACGAGAGGTTGAGGAGAAACTAACACAGGAAAATTGACAAGATCAAAACAAGACGGATTTGAAACATCGTCCACTCTCCCCCAAATAGTTATCGGCGATTGGGCGAGGGTCATAGGGAATGCATTTGGATTTGCAATTGCACTTATATTGTTTTGGGCGTCAGATTGGGATAAAAAATACGAAATATTGTAACTGGCAGGATTTTGTCCGTTGAGTATTACAGGGCTTTGAACCGTTAAATCAATAGTTACGGTTCCTGTATTATTGTTGCAAAAATTTAAATTTGGAGGTGTAGTAGCATTAACAGGCGCATTTACCAATAAATTAAAAGATAGTAAGTTGTCACAAATAGTATTTCCGTTCGTAAGATGCATGAATTTGATGTAAATCGTTTGATTTCCCGTGATTGTGTAAGACGATAATTGTCCTGCGGGAATTTGTGGCCCATTTGCATCGGCACTAGCTAAAGATTCAAAATACATAATGGAATAATCTGCGGGATTTACTCCCAAAGAGACAAGATTGTTTTGTGTTAAATCAAATTGATAGTTAGGTTGACCGGTATTACAAACGGTTATATCATTTGGGGTATTGGTTTGTAAATCAGAAAGTATAACTTCATCGGTAATTACGCACCCTGCAAGTGTTGCAGTAATTCCATATGTTCCTGCTTGAGTTGCTAGTAGTGTGGCCATGGTTTCTCCAAGAATAATTTCCCCGTTTAATGTCCAGGAAAAAGTATTTCCGGCATCAAGTCCGCTTTCAAGAAGAATGTTTTCGCCTTGACAGATGCTCTGGTCAGGGCCTAAATTGGTTGTGGTGATAAAACTTCCACCTTTAATAAAAACAGCGGAATCGAAATTACTGTCATTATAATCACCAATAGCTAATTTTATTCGATACGTTCGATTGGGAATAACTGGTGAAGATGCCGTTAAGAGTACAGTTTCACCACGCATATTTATTGCGGAAGCGGCTGGATTGGATACATTATAACGGGAGAATAAATTTGCATTTGCTGATAAACAAGAATTATTATAGGCAGCATCACGAATATTTTTGACAGAAACCGGAGTGGCTATTCCGGGAATTACAGCTAGATTAGTTGTTATGCTAGTAGTTAAATCGGTTAATAAAAAAGCAAAAACATCACTGAAGCCACATTGGAATTCCCCGTATTCATTAGATGCAAATAAAAAATCGAAACTAAAATTACTCGATAAAGGCGTAAAATCGAATTGAAGAAAAGCCACATCTGTTATTGGGGCATTTTGCCCACTGAGGTCACTGATGGCTTGTAAATCGACATCTCCGAAGTTGTTAATTTGACTGCTTTCATTGAGTCCGGTATAAGGCCCTTCGGTATGTTTGGCAAACCCATTTCGAATGATGATTCCATTTGAAATAGGGAAATCTGGATTTGTATTGGTAAATTTTCCTATGCTTTTGTCTGAAGAAAACAGAAAATTCGTTTCATTGAAACAAGAGTTTTGTAATAGCACATTTTGAATCAGTTGCGGCAAATCAGAAGGATTGTTGACCACCAGGATTTGTGAAAATGAAATAGTCGAAAATAGTAACAAAAGCAGAGACAGGTGATTTCTCATAATTCCATTATATGACTAAAATCACAAAATTTGGAGTGATTTTTTATAGTTTTTAATACATCCGCTTTTAAAAACAAAAAGCATTATATTAGTCCACTAATGCTTTATTAAACATAATATTTCTCTTTAAAAGGGTAATACAATACTTGGTTTGAATCCTTTATTGAGTTCGGATTTAAAAGTAATATTTCCTTTAACGTCAAGAATACGGTTTCTCACATTTTGGAGCCCATTTCTACAATTTTTTTTTTCTAATGGCGCTCCGGCCCCGTTATCACAATAATTTATTTCTAAATTATTTTTATTTTTTTTGATTGTCCGTAATTACCCATAATATAATAAAAAGCAT